>NZ_JAPJQF010000058.1:4880-11676 GCF_030825285.1 Anaerotruncus massiliensis (ex Togo et al. 2026) | reverse complement strand
GGGGCGCCCCCCCACCCGCGCCACCCCGGCGGCGCGGGGGGGGGGGGGGCTGGGTTTGTCCTGCTAAAAAAATTAACCGGCGCGGCCCGCGGGGCGGCCCCCCCGCCTCTTTTCTTTTTCACGCGGGGAGTTCCCCGGCTACTTCCGGTACTTATAGTAGATCGTGTAGGAGCTGCCCGACTTCTTGATCGTCACCTGAAGCTCGCGCGGCGCTTCCTCGATTTCAAACTCCCTACTCGTGATGGGGTCCCTGGCCGTCGGCGGCACAAACTGCATCTGCCGGTAGGTGACCTTGTCGATGATCTCCCGCAGGCCCGCCATCCGGTCGCCCGCCTTGACCTTCACCTTCAGGAAGGTCTTGTTGAAATCGTCGCCGCCGTCCACCACCTTGTAGCCGACCTTTTTGATCTCCCGCTTGGCGCGGTCGAGCAGCCATTCGGCCTCCTCGTCCGTCTCCTCCCCGCTGCCCGCCGGTTCGGCGGCTTCGCTCACGGGCGCGGCTTCCGGGGCGCTCGAGGCCTCCGCCGCGGGGGCGGCTTCGGCGCCGGAACCTTCAGGTATGCTGGAAACCTCGGGCGCGCTGGACGCCTCGGGCGCACTGGAAACCTCGGGCACGCTGGAAACCTCGGGCACGCTGGAAACCTCGGGCGCGCTGGAAACCTCGGGCGCGCTGGAAACCTCGGGCGCGCTGGAAACCTCGGGCACGCTGGAAACCTCGGGCACGCTGGAAACCTCGGGCGCGCTGGACGCCTCGGGCACGCTGGAAACCTCGGCCGCCGACTCCGCCGGCGCGCCGCACGCGGCGAGCTGCGCCGCCAGCAGCGCGGCGCACAGGATACAAACCGCCTTTCTCACAATCACCCGCTCCTTCCTCTCTGACAGGGGAAGCCGAAGCGGCGGGGCCGGGGCACGCCCCGGCCCCGCCGTCGGTTTCCCGGTTTACCGGATCTCGATCGTCCCGCGCGCCGATTTGGCCATGAGGCCCTCGGTGTGCGGCGTGACATAGACGCTCTCCGAGACGAATTTCCCGGACAGCGGCATACTGACATAGTAGCTCAGGGTGTAGACGTCGGGGCCGTCCGCGTCGGGGCCGCCCCCGTCCGTTACGCCGTCGCTCGGAGGGATGACCTTCCCCCGGGCGCCGTCGTCCGCCACCGGCTCCTCGGCAAAGAAATCCGGGTCGGCCTCCTCGGCCGCCAGCTCCCGCTGCTCCCGCTCCCAACTCCCGCGGTCGCGGTAGATGTAGCCGCTGACCGTCTGGGCCTCGTTTTCCACGCCGCCCCACATCCAACCGTTCGCATCCTGGTAGCTCTGGGCGGGCAGGTAGCGCATCCCCGCCGGGATGAGGTCGGAGACCGTGTAGCAGCCGTCGGGCGCGTCGGGCGCGAAGGTGACGCGGATGTCGACCCGCGCGGTGCCCGCGCGCTCGAGGGAGTCCGCGCCGACCGGGGTGTAGGTCTTTTCGACTTTGAGCCTGCTCGTCGCGGCGCCCGCGTCCGCGGTATGCGCGGTGTAGGCGGCGCAGGCGTAGAGCTCCTTGCTCCCCGAGAAATCCGCCTCCGCGAGCGCCTGCGCGCTCAGCGAGAAGGATTTGCAGCCCCTGCCCGAAAGGGAGATCTCCCGCCGCTCGCCGTTCTGCGTCACGCTGAACTTCGCCGCGCTCTCCCCCGCCGGGAGCTTGAAATGCTCGATGTAGGCGAGCTGCTCGAGGTTCGGGAGCACCTCCGACCGGGCGCGGTCGGTGTCCGCGCCGTTCAAGAAGCGCATGAGCGGGCCGGCGTCGGGATGGGAGGACACCGAGGTGAGCAGCAGCGCCGCCGCCGTGTTTTGGATGCGGTCGTCGAGCGAACCGCCCGCCTCGACGTATTTGACCGTACCCTCGCTGACGAGCTGCCCGCCGAGCGATTCATAGACCGCGTCCGCGCCGGTGAAGTCGCCGAGCTGCGCCAGCCCCGCCCCGAGGTAGAGCTTCTGCGCGGGGGTGAGGGAGTCCCCCTCCCGCTCGAGCATGCGGGTGATGTCGAGCAGCACCGGCTCCCCGGCCGCCGCGAGCCCGAGGTAGGACATCACGCGCTCGTCGGGGGTGGAGGCGGCGTCCGCGAGCTTGCCGCGCAGGAACGAGACGGCGTCCGCCTTGTTGATCAGCTCGGGGGCCACGACGAGCATCTTGGCCGTCACGGCCGCGTCCCCCTCCGCAAGCGGCAGCAGCTTGACGCCGCCGTCCTCCTGGAGCGATTCGAGCCGGTAATCCTTGCGGACGGTCTCCCGGTCCTCCGGGTCGAGCAGCTCGTTTGCCGCGACTCGGGCGCGGTAGGCCGCGACCAGCAGCTCGGTGCGCTCCCCGTCCTGGGCGGACAGCCGCTGGAGGCCCTCCATATAGGCTTTCATCCGCTCGTCGTAGACGGTGAGCTTCACCGGGTAGCGCGCCGGCTCCAGCGAGCCGACCTCGGAGAGCGGAAGGTTCCTGACGACCGGGACGGCGAGCCCCTCCTCCACGACCGAGAACTCCTTCTGGAGCGCGTCGGAGTGGGCGCCGCAGGCCGCCTCAAAGCGGACCGCGTAGCCGCCCGCCTCGTACTTGCCGAAGTTGAAGGGGGTGTGATCGGACGCGCGGCCGGTGCCGGTCAGCCGGTCGACCTCCGCGCCCGTCCCGTCGAGGATGACCGCCGTGTAGGAGACGGCGTCCCCCGACTGGATGCCGGTGCCCGCCGCGGTCACCGACATCGAGAGGTCGTCCCCCGCGAGGTAGCTGTCGGTCACGACGGCGTTCAGGTAGAAGGGCTGTGTCGCCACCGCCCGGGAGGCGACGCTGCCCGCCTTGAGGTCGGGGGTGACCGCCAGCGCGGTGACCCGCCAGGAGGTCACATTGTCGGGCAGCTTGACCGAGAGGACCGCCTTTCCGTCCGCGCCGAGCTGCGCCGTCTGGAAGGCGGCGGTGTCGAGGAACTCCCTGCGCAGGTAGGCGCCGGCCCCGCCGCCGCCCGTGTCCGCGGCCCCTTCGGCCCCCGCGGTGTTGGGGATCGCCTTGCCGCTCTCGTCGTAGGCGCGGTAGGAGACCGCCTGCCGCACATAGGGGTGGTAGATGCTCCCGTAGAGCTGGCCCGCCAGGTCGACCGTCTGGCTTCCCAGCGCGAAGACCGCCTCGTCCACGACCCCGACGACGGCCGAGCCGGAGACGGGGTTCCCGGCGGCGTCCACGGCCGCGAGGGTGATCTCCGCCGTATCGCCCGGCCGATAGGCCTCCCTGTCGGGCGTGACCGTCAGGGTGAGCTCCCTGCCGCTGTAGTCGTAGGAGACGTTGTGCGGGTCGATCGGGAAGACGTGCCGCCCGTCGAAATACGCGCCCGCGAAATAGACGTTGGGGAGGTAATCCTCCTTCATCGTCAGGGTGATCTCGTCCCCGTCGGTGACCCCCGCCTCAAACGCCTTGCGCTGCATGGCGGTGTAGAGGATGCGGCCCCGGTTCTCCGTTTTCACGCCGTTGGCGTAGAGCCCCAGTGTGATCGGGTCCCCAATGTCCGCCGGGTCGTTGGCGTGCGGGTCGCTTCCGTCCACAAAGGTGTAGCTCACGAGGCCGTCCGCGCGCGGGTAGGGCGTCCTGCCGTGGAGGCTGTCCGCCACCGTGCCGATGACGCCGCCGTCGAACTGCGCCTCGAACCAGTAGAAGGTCTCGTCGCCGTCGGCGTAGGCAGAAAGCCCGGTGAAGACCGCGCCGCCGCCCGACGTGCCGCCGCGCAGGGTGTCCACCACCCGTTCGGCGCGCTCGTAGCGGTAGCTGGTGACGGTGCGCTTGTTGACGTAGTCGTAATAGCTGCTCGTGGGGACCCTGGTGTAGCTGATCTCATACACCGTCAGGGTGACGGGCAGGTCGGCGGAAACCCCCGCCAGCCGGTCGAACTCGTCCTCGTAGACGGCGCGGGCGAGCGGACGGGCGGCACCGCCCTGGAAGAGCTTGGAGGGATCGAGCGACGCGGTCCTCACCGTGACGTCGCCGGTGGCCTTGTCGCGTTCGGTCCTGGCCGCGATCCGCGAGGGCAGCACGGTGATCGAGCCCGACTCATAGAAATAGCCGCCGTCCTCCCTGCCCGAATTGTCCACCGTGTACCAGAGGGACTGGGGCGTCCAGCCGAGCACCGACTGCCGGTCCTGGCGCATCTGGGCGAGGTTCAGCCTGGTCGTGTGGGTGGCGCGGCCCTGCTCGTCGAGCCGGATGGCCGTCCGGCCGGGCCCGTCGGGGCCGGCGCTTCCCATATAGTTGCCGCTGAAGGTGAGCTCCCCGCCCGAAAGCGGGGTCCCGTCGTAGTAGCTCGCCTCGATCGTGAAGGTGACCGGATCGGTCGCATAGTACCAGTCCTTGTCGGGCGTGACGGTGATCCGGTAGGCGGGCTTCTGGTAACGCTCGATCGAAAAGCCCTTGGAGGTGTAGACCCCCTCGTCCCCGTCGGTGACTGAGAAGGCGTACCAGTCCTGCCGGATCCCCTGCAGGGACATGCTCCCCTCAAAGGTGCCGTCCGCCGCCACCGGGACCCGCACGCGGGTGATCTCCGATTCGGGGCCGTACTGCCCGAGCGTCGCCCACACCGCCTGCGGCAGCCCCTGCGCGCCCGTGCGCGGCTTGACCACGCCCCAGAACCGGACGGCGTCGTCCGGCTGGTAGATCTCGCGGTCGGTGTAGAGCGCGGTATAGAACCGCTCGTTGAGCGGCGTGTCCTCCCGCGCCGAGAGGGAAGCCTTTTCAAAGTAGACCGTCCGCGCGTCCCGGATGACCGACAGATAGGCGTCCTCCGTCTCGCCGGTCATGACGCGGGCGGTGCCGTCCGCCATCGTCGTGGCGGTGCGGGTCTGGCCGCTCTCCGCGTCCTCCCACTCGAGCACCGCGCCCGAAAGCGGCCCGCCCGTGACCGGGTCGTTCACCCACACGAGGGTGTCCCCGTCGGACGACTGGACATAGACGCTCAGGTTGCAGACCTGGAGGAGCTTCTGGACAAACTGCTCGTTGCCCTCCCGGTCCTTGCCCGAGACCGTCGCGATGTAGCAGCCCTCCTCGAGGTCGTCCGGAAGCGGCGCGTAAAGCTCGCCGCCGTATTCGTCCGCCGGCAAAAGCTCGCCCGTGAAGGAGGCGGTCTCCTCCAGACCGGTCGTGTTGGCCACATAGTCGGTCTTTTCCCCGTACCGTTCAGCGTAGAACGCGTCGCGGTCCCGCTGCTCCTTGATGAAGCCGCTGATGTCCGCGTAGCGGTGCAGCGAGACGTCGAAGGGCAGCCCGGTCATGTCGTCGCCCGCGTAGAGCGCCACCGACAGCGGATCGCCGGGCAGGAAGGTTTCGGCGTAATCCCCCGCCAGCCGCAGGCGCATGTAGTCCCAGCGGTCGGCCTCCTCCCCCGTCGTCTCGAAGGAAAAGTGGAGGTCCTCCTTGAGGCTCATGCCGCCCGGCGCGGTCAGCCCCGCCTTGACGGTCACCCGGTAGATGCTGTCGGGCGAGAGCGGTTCCGCCGGGCGGAAGATGACGGTGTAGTCGTTCGTCTCAAAGCTGCCCGCCGTCTCCGGCTTGATCTCGAAAAAATCCTTCAGGTTCACGCCCGGCGCATTGAAGGTGAACTCGATCCCCGCCTCGAGCGGCACATAGCTCGCGCCGTCGCGCGGGTAGACCCCGCTCACCGCGAGGTCGCTCTTCGTCTGGAAGGCGAACGACTGCACCACCGCCTTTGTCGCCGGGTTGATCACGCGGATCGTATAGACGGTGTTGTCCATGAGCGGCACGCCGGGTACCAGCGTCCAGGTTCTGCCGCTCCCCCCGATCGTATAGTCGCCGATGTCCGGCTCGATGTCCAGCATCGCGCGCAGCTCGTCCTGCGACACCCGCCAGCCCGTCGTGATCGTAAAGGAGCTGTCCGCCGCGAGCCCCAGCTCGGTCTTCTGGGTCGCGCCGATCTCCACCGACGCCATCACCATGTCCCCCGTCGGCCGCGAGAGCAGAAACGCCGCCCCCGCCGCCGCCAGGATGATGACGCCGACGATCGCCGGGATCAGCCATCTCTTCTGTTTCATTGGAGTACCTCCTTTCCGGGGGAGCTTTCGAGAAAGCTTCCCCGGACCCCTTCTTTCCGGGGGAACTTTCGAGAAAGTTTCCCCGGACCCCTTCAAAGCGTTTGGTTCAGGCCGGCCGCCGCGCCATAGAACAGGCGCGCGGCATGCGGCGGGGCTTTTGGCCGCGCGGTAACGTTTCTCCCGGGCGCCCGCCGCGGGGCGGGGCGGAAAACCGGGCGGCCCCGCCGCCCGCGCGCGAAGGCATGGCCTTCGCGCGAACGCCCGCCGGGCGTTGTTTTCCGCCCGCGGCCTTCCGTCCAATCAGTGGCAAATTCAGGACGGATTCGTGCATCTCCAGTATACCATATTTTTCGACAGGGAAAAACAGGCGGGCGGCGGAAATGTAAAAAAGCCCCTCCCCGTTCGCAGGGGCGGAGCTTTTGGGATTTTATACGATGAAAAACCCCCGTTTAAGCAAATTTGCTTAAACGGGGGTTTAGAGCAGATAACGGGGATCTACCCGCGACCTGAAAAACAGCCCACCGGGCTGTTTTTCGCGCGCTGCGGCGCGCCGGCCTGTTCGATCCCTCGTTATGCTTGCCAAAGAAAAAGGCCGCCGCGTCCCGACGCCAAAAACGTTACCGCGCATCCGCGCAAACAAAAACGCCGGGCCCCATTGCGAACGGGGTCCAGCGTCACGCTGGTGGAGCAGGCAACGGGGATCTACCCGCGACCTGAAAAACAGCCCACCGGGCTGTTTTTCGCGCGC
>NZ_JAPJQF010000058.1:0-4780 GCF_030825285.1 Anaerotruncus massiliensis (ex Togo et al. 2026) | reverse complement strand
CAAAAACGCCGGGCCCCATTGCGAACGGGGTCCAGCGTCACGCTGGTGGAGCAGGTAACGGGGATCGAACCCGCGTTGTCTGCTTGGGAAGCAGAAGTGTTGCCATTACACCATACCTGCGCAGTGGATTTATGATAGCATTTTTTGGCGGGTTTGTCAACCGCCCCGCGCGGCGGAAAGGCGGGGCAAAAATTATCCCGCCGGCTGTGGAGGCAGCCGGCGGGGATCATTTTATCTCTCTGTCGGAAATATCTGACGGGTCAGATTATTTCACTTTGCGGAACGCAACAGCGCCAGCAGCAGCCAGGGAAACAACGGCGGCTACGAGAGCCACGTTGACCATGTCGCTGGAACCGGTGTTCGGGATGTCCTTGCCATTGTTGGTCGGGGTCTCAACATCGGCGGGCTCGGAGGTCTCCGGCTCGTCAACGGCCACATCGAGCTCGGTGTCGGAGACGATGTAGGTGCCCAGCTGACGGGTGCGGATGGACCAGCCCGGAATCTCCTCATCGTCCTCGGAGTAGGTGAACTTGGAGGTGACGTCGGTCAGGTAACCGTCGGCGCCCAGCTCATAGATGAAGCAGTTTTCCGGATCGGGGGTGTAGTCGTCGTCGTCATCCCACGGAATACCAAGGGTCAGGGTCGCCTTGGAGGTCGCGGGGACAGTCGGGTTGTTCACGAAGTTGTAGAACCACAGGTCGGCGTCGACGGGATCGCCGTACTCGGCATAGATGTCGCTCATGTTCGAGGTGGACAGACGGCAGTAGAACTTGCGCGCGTCGTCGTCAGACTCGAAGGTGAGGGCCGCACGGTCGTCGCCCCAGACCAGGGTGTTGGTGTCGTTCTTCGAAGGATCCATGTAGACGCGGTCGCCGACATCCGGGTTATCGTCGTTCTCGACGCGGATATTGCTGACCCAGAAGGTGTAGTCAATGATATACTCCTGATCTTTGGTCCAGAGGCTGCTACCAGAGGACTTCGGAATCTTTTTGCCGGAGGTGTAGGAATCATAGTCCGCTTTTGCCTTGAAGGTGATCGTACCGTCGGTCTTCGACTCGTCGGTGTCGGTCATCTCGTTCAGCTCAATTTTGAGGTAAGCTGCGCGGGCGTGGCTGCCCAGACGCTTGTCATCAGTTACGGAAATCTTCTTGACCAGCTTGCCGTTGCTGTCTTTGTCAACGTCAAACTTGAAGAAATCGGTGTTGACAACGTCGTCGATGATGACATCAGTGCCGGCAAGTTTGCCGCCCATATCCGCCAGCGGGACATAAACCGTGGTGGCAGGACGGATAGGGTCAATGACCAGAGTGGAAGTCGTATCAATCGTTTTGATGCCATCCCAGGTAATCTGGCCGTTTCCGCTTGTGCCGACGTCGCCGCTCGGGTCGCCGTCGCCATCATAAGCGACATTAGGTGCCCAAGCGAAGGACACCACGGAGAGGCTCAGGCAGAGCGCCAGAGCCAGCACCAAAGAAAGAGTCTTTTTCATTGGTAAATTTCCTCCTTAGAAATCAGTTTTAAAATGCCATGTTGAGAGAGGGTCCTCCAACCGCTCCCTTAACTGTTTCCAATTATAGCGTGTGCCGCTGCCAATGTCAAGCGTTTTTGTAACCAATTTGTAACTTTTCAAAAATTTTTGTTACCTGATTGTAATTATTTTACCATTTATTGTAAAATTCTTATATGCATCCATTTTTGCATAAAATAACCCCCGCGAGCGTGGAGAGTCCCGGGCGCACGGCACCCACGGCCCCAGCCCGTGGATACCCTCGCGTTTGGACAAGCCAAAGCGCATGCGCCCCACGGGCGGAGGGGCGGCGCCCCTCCCCCGTGTGCCCCCTCCCGGCGGGTACCCATTATCGGTACATATAAAAAATAAAAGCCCCGCGAACGTGGAGAGTCGTTCGCGGGGCTGCGGATCAATATGATTTAAAAATCAGATTGATGAATTAGGCCCAGATGCCAGTGTCCGGGATCGCCTTGCCATCGTCGGGAGTCTCAACGTCTTCCACAGCGGTGGTGTAGGGCTTCTCAGCAATGATGTAGATGCCGAGCTCACGGGTCTTGGTCTGGAAGACCATATCGCCGTCCTCGTTCTCAACAACTTTGAACGCGGCTTCAGCCATGGTCCCATCTTCCTGCACCTGATAAACGATGCAGTTCTCAGGATCAACGGTGTACTCGTCCTCGTCGGAATCATAGTACGGATTGTAGAGCTCGAGGGTCGCGCGGCTGGTGGAGGAGATCTTGGTCTCGCCAGCGACAGAACCCTTGAAGTTGAAGATGAACGCGTCCTGATCAGCGAAGTACTCCGCATAGTCCGCATCTTCCCACTTGGTGGACAGCTTCGGGAAGAACTTGGTCTGGTTGTCGTCGCCCATGAACTTCAGGACGGCGATGGTGTTCTGCTCATCTTCCCAGGTGATCTCGTTGTCGTCGTTCTTGGTGGGCTTCAGAACAACGCCGCCGGTGCCGGCCGCATAGTCCTGATCAGCGGGATCCTCATCGTTGGAGATGTAGATCGTGCCGAAGTCAACATTGATCTTGTCGCCCTTCACGAAGCGGACAACACCGCCAATGGTGATGTCATCTTTCGCCGTCAGAGTCATGGACGGTTTGATCTTGAACTCGTCGGTGGTGTAGTCCGCCTTGGTCTCGATCTTGACCCACGGGCCGCGATCGCCGCCGTAGTTCTTCTCGGACAGGCTGATCTTAGCGATCATCTTGGAGTTGTCGCCGCCCTTGTCGAACTTGACTTTCCACAGATCACCATCAGTGAAATCTTTTTCGTTCAGAGTAACCGCCGTGGTCCGGCTGGGATCCGCAATCTGCGGAACATCAACCTTGATACCGTTCAGCTTCAGGTAAACGGAATCATCCGGATAAATTTCATTTTTCGCGGTTTTCGAGCCATCCTTAACATCGTAGGTATAGGTCGCATCGTACTCAGCCGCGAACGCAACAACGCCGAGAGAAAGAGCCATGACCGCAGCCAGAACGACCGCCAGTAACTTTTTCATCGGTAAATCTCCTCCTAAATTTTGAATTTCAGTTTTAACACAGGAAACACTCTCCAGCCATTTCCCTGTTGAATCCTAGTATAGAGCAGTCAGGAGGAAAAGTCAAGCAATTTTGTAACCATTTTGTAACTTCTTTCTCTAAAATGTTACCGAATTGTAATTTCTGTGCAGCCATTATACCTTATGTATTGAAATCGAGGAAAAAACAGGCGGCCGCCCGCAGGGGCGGCCGCTCGTGCGTGCAGAAAATCAGGGGGTGGCCCATGGAGGGGGGCGGACCGCCCCCCTCCATGAAGCGCGCCGGGCGGGCGTCGCCGCGCAGCGGCGCTCCGACGCAAGGCGTCGGGCAGTCCCGCCCTTCCTTAACGTCACTTTGGTCGGGGGCCAAAGTGACGCGCGCTCCCTTCGCCGAAATAGCTGAACTTCGCGTTGTAGGCGTACTCGATTTTCGCGTAGGGCACGCCGTTGCGGTTCTTGAGCATGACGAGCTCGACGGCGCGCGGGCTGCGCGCCTTGGCGGCGTTCACGTCGAATCCCTGCTCCCCCGCCCCGGCCAGCTGGAGCCCGAAGAGCACGTCGGACGAATACTCCACCGCGCCCGACTCCTTGAACGCCTCCATCGACACGGCGTTGCGGTAGTTTTCGCGGTTGAAGCTGCTGACCGCGAAGACGGGAATGTCGAAATCGCGGCTGATCCGTTTGAGCTCGACGACCGCGCGGTCGGTGTTCTGCTTGTCGGTGGCGCGCGGGTCGGAGGGCTTCAAAATTTGCAGGTAGTCGACAAAGACGACCGGGCGGCGGCCCCGCAGGCGGATGTGCTCGCGCACTGCCGCGCGCACCTCCTGCACGCCGATATCCATGAGCCCCTCCTTATAATAGAGGCGCTCCCCCGTCTTTTTATACGCCTCCACAGCGGCGGAAAGCAGCGCGGCGCGCCGCTCGTCCATGCCGAGGTCGAGCCGCAGCACCTGCCGCGCCGTGAAGGCGTCGCTCCGCTCGGCGGACGGGTCGAGCCGGTAGCTGATACGGGAGATGCTCTTGGCCATCAACTCGAGCTTGGACATCTCGAGGGAAAAATAGAGCACGTCGGAGCCCGCCGCCGCGATGCTGTCTGCGATCTGGAGCAGATAGGAGGTCTTGCCGAGGGAGGAGATCGCTCCGATAATATAGAGCCCCGCGTAAAGCCCCCCGTCAAGCAGGTCGTCGAGCGCGGGAAAGCCGGTCGGCACCGCGCTGCGGCTCGCCCGTTTGACCGACAGGTCGAGCAGCTCCCCGACCGCGGAGGCGGCGTTCTGCCGCTCGTATTCGTACCGGTCGGCGTTGGCCGCCGCGTCGAGCAGGCCGCGCAGCGCGTCGGGGTCGCGCAGGAGCAGTTCGTTCGCGTCCTTGACCCCCTCCGGCCACTCCACCTCGCCGCAGGAGATCCCCAGCTCCGCAAGCCCCTCCCTGACCGCCGCGTTCATCCGCCTGCCCGCCTCGTCGTTGTCCCCCGCCGCGAAGAAGGTGTAGGAGTTTGCGGCGGCGGGGTTCGCCGCGCAGAGCGAGAGGAATTTGCGGGTGTTGCCCGCGCCGCAGAGCGCGAGCGCCTGGTAGCCGCATGCCTCCACCGACAGCGCGTCGAAGATCGCCTCGGTGATGAAGAGGGCCCTCCCCTCCCCTTCCCCGGCGAGATAATCCCCGCCGAAAAGCTCCATCGCGCCCGGGCTGTTCTTATAGCGCGGCTTCGTCTCCTCCCGCAGGGCGCGCGCGCAGTAGCAGGC
>NZ_JAPJQF010000001.1:138910-258526 GCF_030825285.1 Anaerotruncus massiliensis (ex Togo et al. 2026) | reverse complement strand
GAATACGCGGGGGGCGGCTCCCGCCGTTAGGAGTAAAGGGATGTTTGAAAAGAAACCGCCCAAGGTGATCCGCGGGCACAATCGGAATATGCTCTGGCCGGTGCTCGGCCTGCTGGCGTTCGCGCTGGTTTTTTCGCTGGCCGTGGCCGGGATTTGGCAGAAGGTGGCCGCCGAACCGGAGGAGAGCGCGCCCTCCGTGGCGGAAAGCGCCGCGCCGGAATCGAGCGAGCCGGAGGCGTCCTCCTCCGAGCCGGAGGAGAGCAGCGAACCGGAGGCGCCGGAGAAGCCCGCGCTGCCCGATGGGGCGGTCCCCGAATCGGAGCGGGTGATGGGCACCTACTTTGACGACGCGGCGTTCGTCGGGGATTCGATCACCGAGGGGATCGGCCTCTACGGGCTCATGTCCAACACCACGGTGCTCGCGGGCACCAGCGTCAACCTTGACACCGTCTACACGCGCGAGGTCGTCAAGACGGAGGAGGGGCGCATCACGATCATGGATGCGCTTGGGCAGAAGCCCTATGCCAAACTCTACATCATGCTGGGCGGGAACGAGGCCCGGGAGGACACTGCGACCTTCATCGCCCGTTACGGCAAGCTGCTCGACGACATCAAGGCGCTTCAGCCGAACGCGCTGATCTACGTCCAGTCGATCCTTCCGGTGACGCCGGACAACATCTACAACCTGGACAACAGCCACATCGACGCCTTCAACGCGGCGCTGCTCGAGCTCAGCAAGGAGAAGGGCGTCTACTTCGTCAACGTGGCTGAGGCGCTCAAGAACGACAGGGGCGAACTGCCCGAGGAGGCCTCCCCGACCGACGGGATGCACTTTGGGCCGGAATATTACACCAAGTGGTTTGAATACCTCAAAACCCACACCGTATCATAAATAAGGAGCTGTCATCATGAAACGTATTTTAGCAGTCCTGCTCGCATCGCTGGCGGTCCTCTCGCTGGCGGCGTGCGGCAAGCAGGCGGATTCCGGAAAGCAGCCCGCGGCGGCGGACGTTGTCGCGGCGGTGGCCGGCGGCCTCGACCTCAAGGACCAGATGGTCACGGCGGACGAGACGGTCTTCTACAGCCTTTACAGTTCGCTCGACAAGGAGAAGGTCGCGGACGCGTCGATGTACATGAGCGGCACCCGCTCGACCGCCGAGGAGGTCACCGTCATCAAGGCGAAGGACGCGGCGGACGTGCAGCATATCAAGGACGCGATCGATGTGCGCATCGAGGACCAGAAGTTCTCCTACGAGGACTACAAGCCCGAGGAGATGACCAAGATTGACGGCGCGCTCGTGCTGACCCACGGGAACTATGTCCTGCTCGTCATGGCGGACGACACCTCCTCCGTGGAAAAGACCTTTGAAGCGCAGTTCTGACTGCCGGACGCCCCCGTGGGAACGTACCGTTCCCGCGGGGGCTTTCTCGCGGTCCAGTTTTACGCAATTTTGACGGTATTGACCCGGATTTTCGGAAATCAGGCCGATTTGGCCGGTTTTTGCGCGGCTAGGCGGAAGAGGGTCCGGATTGCGGGAATTTGCGCTTGCAATCGGGGAATCATGTGCTATAATGGGAAAGGCGTCAAACGGGCGCCGGATATGGAATTTGAACCGATCAAACAGTTTGGAGGTGCCGATGTGAACCCTGACCCGGGAAGTACCCGCTGGTGGAAGCTCTGTGTCAAAAAACACAATATCGTCAGGGGCGCATCCCACCGTGCTTAGAAGCCCCTGAGAAAGGGGCCATTCTATGCTGAATTTCTATAAGACGGTGGACAACCGCATCCTCAAGATCGACGCGCCCGAGCCGGGCTGCTGGATTTCGGTCGTCAGCCCCACCGAGGCGGAGGTCGCCTACCTGACCGGCGACCTCGGCGTGGAGCCCGATTTCGTCCGGGCCGCGCTCGACGAGGAGGAGAGCTCGCGCATCGAGAGCGAGGAGGACCAGACCCTCGTCATCGTCGACTATCCCTCCGCCGAGGAGCAGACCGACGAGAACAAGACGCTGCTCTACACCACCCTGCCGATGGGCATCATCATCACGCGGGACTATGTCATCACCGTCTGCCTCAACGACAACCTCACGATCATGGACATGGCGGAGGGCCGCGTCAAGGGGCTGCAGACCTCCCTCAAGACCCGCTTTCTGCTGCTGACGCTGCTGCGCATCGCCGCGCGCTTCCTCATCTACCTCAAGCAGATCGACAAGCTCTCCTCCACCACCGAGAGCCGCCTGCACCAGTCGATGCGCAACAAGGAGCTCATCCAGCTGCTCGGGCTGGAAAAATCGCTTGTCTATTTCTCCACCTCCCTCAAATCGGACGAGGTCACGCTCGAAAAAATCCTGCGCGGCCGTATCATCAAGCTCTACGAGGAGGACGAGGACCTGCTCGAGGACGTGCTGATCGAGGTCAAGCAGGCCATCGAGATGTGCAATATCTATTCGGGCATCCTCTCGGGCATGATGGACGCCTTCGCGTCGGTCATCTCCAACAACCTCAACATCGTCATGAAGGTGCTCACCGCCATCACGATCGTCATGGCCATCCCCAATATGGTGTTCAGCTTCTACGGCATGAACGTTTCGGGGCTGCCGTTCCCCGTCTGGTGGGTGCCGATCGTCATCTCGCTGATCATTGCCGGCATCGGCACCTTCATCCTCGTCAAGAAGGATATGTTCCACTGAACGTCCGCCGCAAGGCAGAAAAAGAGCCGCCCAGATGGGCGGCTCTTTCAATTCTCGTTTACAGCCCGTGGCAGGCCTCGCACTCGGTGATCGTCCCGACGATCGGGTCGGGGTCGACGCCGTTTTTGCGGTAGTAGTCGGCGAGCGCCGCCTTGACCGCCTGCTCGGCCAGCACCGAGCAGTGGATTTTGCTTGCGGGCAGGCCGTCGAGCGCCTCGACCACCGCCTGATTGGAGAGCTTTAGCGCGTCTTCGATGGTCGAGCCCTTGATCATGTCGGTGGCCATCGAGCTGGTCGCGATCGCCGCGCCGCAGCCGAAGGTCTTGAACTTCGCGTCCTCGATGACGTCGTCCTTGATTTTGAGGTACATCTTCATGATGTCGCCGCATTTGGCGTTGCCGACCTCGCCCACGCCGTCCGCGTCGGGGATTTCTCCGACGTTGTGGGGGTTGGCGAAATGCTCGAGCACCTTATCCGAATATAACATTCTGCATCCAGTCCTTTCTATGCTTAGACCCTAAAGGCTTTTTTACCGGTTTGGATATCCTCCCACAGCGGGGACATCGCGCGGGTGCGTTCGACGACCGATTTGACCGCCGCGATGATCTGCTCGACGTCGTCGGGGGTGGTCCAGTCGGTGATCGTGAGGCGCAGCGAGCCGTGCGCGACCTCGTGGCAGAGCCCCAGCGAGAGGAGCACGTGGCTCGGGTCGAGGGAGCCGGTCGTACAGGCGGAGCCGGAGGAGGCGCACACCCCCTGCATGTCGAGCCCCAGCAGGAGCGCCTCGCCCTCCGCGCCGACGAAGGAGAGGTTTGCGTTGCCCGCGAGCCGCCGTTCCCGGTCGCCGTTGAGGCGGGAGAGGGGAAGGGTGAGCAGCTCGTCGATGATGCGGTTGCGCAGCGGGGTGACCTTGGCGATCTTGGCGGGGATGTCGGCGCAGGCGATTTCCATCGCGCGGCCGAGTCCGATGATCGACGCGACGTTTTCGGTGCCGGCGCGGCGTCCGCGCTCCTGCTCGCCGCCGTCGATGAGGTTGGGCAGCAGGATGCCCTTCCTGATGTAGAGGGCGCCGATCCCCTTGGGGGCGTGGATCTTGTGGCCGGAGAGGGAGAGCATGTCGATCTTCTGGGCCTGCACGTCGATCGGAACGTTGCCGACCGCCTGCACCGCGTCGGTGTGGAACCAGACGCCCCGTTCGCGGCAGAGCTCGCCGATCTCGGGGATCGGCTGGATGGTGCCGATCTCGTTATTCGCGTACATGATCGTCACGAGCGCCGTGTCGGGGCGGATGGCGTCCGCGACCTGCTTCGCCGTGACGAGGCCCCGCTCGTCCACCGGCAGGTAGGTGACCTCGAAGCCCTCCTTTTCGAGGGCCGCGCAGGTGTGCAGCACCGCGTGGTGCTCGAACACCGTCGTGACGATGTGTTTTTTGCCCTTGGCGGCGAGCTTGTGCGCCGCACCCTTGATCGCCCAGTTATCGCTCTCCGAGCCGCAGCCGGTGAAGTAGATCTCGTTCGGCTGGGCGCCGAGCGCGGCGGCGGCCTTTTTGCGCGCATCCTCGATGGCGAAGCCCGCGCTGCGCCCGAGCTCGTAGATGCTCGACGGGTTGCCGTAGCCCTCGGTGAGCCAGGGCATCATCGCCTCGAGCACCTCGGGGGAAATCTGTGTTGTCGCGGCGTTGTCCGCGTATACAAACCGTTTCATTCGCTTACCACCATTCTATCCGGAAATGTAAGGGTTGTTTTTGATTACGCCTCTATTGTATACCGATAAAGTATATTTTGCAAGGGGTTCCGCGAAAAATCACGGATTTTCCCGCACCTTTTCGATCGCGGCGACCGCGAGCGCGTCGCACCGCTCGTTTTCGGGATGCCCGTTGTGCCCGCGCACCCAGCGGAAGGTCACGTCGTGCTCCGCGAGGAGCGCGAGCAGCCGCTTCCACAGGTCGGGGTTCTTGACCGGCTCGCCGGGGGCGCGCATCCAGTTTTTCTTCTGCCAGCCGTAGACCCAGCCCTTGGAGACCGCGTCCGCGACGTATTTGGAATCGGTGGTGATCGTGACAGTGCAGGGCTCCTTGAGCGCCGATAGCGCCATGATCACCGCCGTGAGCTCCATGCGGTTGTTGGTGGTCTGCATTTCGCCGCCCGAGAGCTCCTTCTCGTGCCGCCCGAACCGCAGGACCGCCCCCCAGCCGCCCGCGCCGGGGTTGCCCGAGCAGGCGCCGTCGGTAAAGATTTCGACCTGTTTACGCATCCATTCCTCCGTGCCGTGAAACTGCCGGTTTCCCGGCGATAGACACCGGAAAATATTGTAGACGATTTTGCTCTTTTTTACAAGGGGCGCGGCCGTTTTTTTGCGCCCGGACGGCCGGGAAAGTGTAAAGATGGGGGATTTCGTCCATACTAGCGGTAAATCTGTTTATACGGAGGGTTCCCCATCTGATGAAAGCGGTCATTATGGCGGGCGGACAGGGCTCGCGCCTGCGCCCGCTCACGGAAAACGTCCCCAAACCGATGACGCGGCTGTGCGGCCGCCCCGTCGTGGAATACATCCTCGAGCTGCTCGCGGAAAACGGGATCTTTGAGAGCGTGCTCACCCTGCAGTACCTGCCCGAGCGGCTCACCGGCCATTTTGAGGGCGCGGAGTTCGCGGGGGTGAAGCTCTCCTTCTGCGAGGAGGAGGCGCCGCTCGGCACGGCGGGCAGCGTCAAAAACGCGCTCGGCGCGCCCGACGGCCCCGCGCTCGTCATCAGCGGCGACGCGCTCTGCGACTTCCCGCTGCGTCAGGCGGCGGAGGCGCACCGGGAGAGCGGCGCGGCGGTCACCATCGTGACCGCGAAGGTGGACGACCCGCGTGAATACGGGCTGGTCGTGGCGGACGAAACCGACCGGATCACCGGCTTCGTGGAAAAGCCCTCCTACGCGCAGGCGACGAGCGAGCTTGCCAACACCGGCATCTATATCCTGTCCCCCGAGGCGGTCAATATGATTCCCGAGGGCCGGAAATTCGACTTTGCATCCGATCTCTTCCCCGCGATGCTCGAGCGGGGGATGCTTCTCAAAAACTGCACCCTGTCGGGCTACTGGTGCGACATCGGAGATCTCGGGGCCTACCGGCGCGCGCAGGCGGACCTGCTCGCGGGGCGGGTGCGCTGCCGTCTGCGCGGGGAACGGGACGCCGCCGGCAACTACTTCGCGGGCAGGCGGCCCGCCGGCCGCTACGAGCTGACGCCGCCCGTGTGGGTCGGCGAAGGGGTGCGGATCGGCGGCAACGCGCAGGTCGGGGAGGGCAGCGTGCTCGACGACGGCTGCACCGTCGGCGCGGGCGCGCAGGTGCGGGGGAGCGTGCTGCTGCCCCGCAGCGTGCTCGGCGAGCACGCCGCCGCCGAAGGCGCGGTCCTCTGCCCCGGCGCGGCGGTCAAGTCGCGCGCCCGGCTCGGGGAGGGCGCGGCGGTCGGCGAAGGCGCCGCCGTCGGCGCGGGCGCGGAGATCCGCGCGGGCATCCGGGTCGCGGGCGGCGTGAAGGTCCCGGACGGCGCGGCCGTCTCCGACCATCTCTCGGCAAAGGGGGGCGCGGCCTGCGCCTTCGACGACGAGGGGATGTGCGGCGAGGTCGGCGTGGAGCTGACCCCCGAGCTTGCCGTGCGGATCGGCTGCGCGGTCGGCACCCTCGCCAAGGGCCGCCCGGTCGGCGTGGCGACGGGGGACGCGCGGTGCGCCAAGGTGCTCGGCGCGGCGCTCATCGCGGGGGTGCGCTCGACCGGCGCGCCGGTGCTCGACTTCGGGAGCGTCTTCGAGGCGCTCTTCGGCTTCGCGATGGGCTACAATGCCCTGACGCTGGGGGTCTACCTCTGCGCCGGGGAGCAGAACGCGATCAAGGTGCTCTGCGAGGCGGGGCTGCCCGCCACCCGCCGGGTCGAGCGGGAGATCGAGCTGGCGCTTTCGCGCGGGGAGTTCGCCCGCGCGGGGGCGGACGGGTTCGGCGACTGCGTGGACATGAGCGGCATCGGGGTCATGTACCTGACCGAGCTGCTGCGGCAGGCCCCCGACGGGCTCGACGGGATGCGCGCGCGGGTCGCCTGCGGCAACGCCGCCGCGGGGCGGCTGCTCTCCGACGTGCTGACGAAGCTCGGCTGCGAGATCGCGGAGGCGGCGGCGCTGCAGCTCACCCTCTCGGAGGACGGGCGGCGGCTGGAGCTCTCGGAGGGGGAGACGAAGCTCGGGTGCCACCGGGCGGTGGCGGCGTGGTGCCTCGCGCAGTTCGAGCAGCAGGAGGACGTCGCGGTGGAAAACGACTTTCCGCGGGCGCTCGACACGCTGGCCGGCGAGCGGGGACGGCGGGTCTACCGCTACCTGCTCTGTCCGGCGGACGGCTCGGACGCGCAGGGCAGGAAGCTCGCGGCGCGCCAGCAGTGCGCGCGCGACGGGCTGATGCTCGCCGTGCAGCTGCTCGCGCTCATGAAGCGCGGGGGGGGTTCGCTGCGCGAGCTCGACCGGCAGCTCCCGCCCTTTGCCGAGGCGGAACGGATGGTGCCCATCCGGACGCCGCCCGCGCGCGCGCTCGGGCAGTTTGCCGGGGAACGCGCGGGGGAGGGGGTCGTCGTGCGGGGCGACCGCGGCGTCGTGCTGCTGCGCCCGCGCAAAAACGGCGGCGCCATCCGCGTCTTCGCGGAGGCCGCGAGCTGGGAGATCGCGGAGGAGCTCTGTGCAGATTTTACCAGGCGGCTGGAGGGCTTGCTTGACAAAGAGGGGGAAATCGGGTAAAATGTATAATAATCATGTGTTCGGTTTACGCATTTTCACAATGCGTTTGATGGTAGAAGAATTCGGCTGACGGAATTTCATCGCCTATTCTCTCACTGCGATTGATGTCCTTTCCGGCGGGGATGCTGACCCGTTTCGTGGATTGGGCATGACCGGGTAAGCAGTTGGAGGATGGGTTCTGATTTTGTGATCTTTTCTGCCGGATTTTGATAAGAGCAGTTGCTAATTGCATAAAACATGGAGGTACATTTGTGACAGATGAAAAAAAAGTCGGTGGTAAATTGACCGACGAACAGCTCGGCCTTGGGCTTGACGCGCTCGAAAAGCGTTCGGTCGTCGAACGCGGCGCGCAGAAGAAAAAGCCCCGGCAGCCGGTGAAAGAGGCCGCGGCCAAGCTGATCCAGAAGGCGCTCCCCAAAGCGGAGACGCCGAAAAAAGCCGCGCCCAAATCCGCTGAGAAGCAGGGGAACGGCGCCGCCAGGGCGCAGAATGAAAAACAGGACGCGCCCCAGAAACAGCAGAAGCAGCCCAAGCAGGGCGCCAAGCAGCAGGCGGGCAAACAGCAGGCCCCGAAGCAGCAGGCTCCCAAGCAGGCCGCGAAACAGCCCGCGGCCCCAAAGGCCGCGGCTGCCAAGCAGGCGCCGAAGGCGCCGAAAAAGCCTTCCAGGGGCGGCAAAAAGGCTCCGGTGGTCGTCGGCGCGACGATCGAGCTTTCCGAGCCGGGCAAGGCCCGCCAGGCGGCCGAGGCGCGCCAGGACGCGGCCAAACAGCAGGGCCGCAGGCGCAAGGGCCAGAAGGAACAGCGCAAGACCCCGGTGCGCGTCATCCCTCTGGGCGGCCTTCTGGAGGTCGGCAAGAACGTGACGGTCTACGAGTGTATGGATGACATGTTCCTCGTCGACTGCGGCATGACCTTCCCGGATGAAAACATGCTGGGCGTCGACCTCGTGCTGCCCGACTTCACCTATGTGATGAAAAACCGCGACAAGGTGCGCGGCATCGTCATCACCCACGGCCACGAGGACCACATCGGCGCGCTGGCCTACTTCCTCAAGCAGCTAAACGTCCCCGTCTATGCCACCCGGCTGACCCTCGGGCTCATTGAGAACAAGCTGCGCGAGCACGGACTCTACGGCAAGGTCAAGCTCGTGCAGATCGCTCCGCAGGAGACGATCAAGCTTGGCTGCTTCGAGGTCGAGTTCATCCGCGTCAACCACTCGATCCCCGACGCGGTCGCGCTGGCCATCCACACCCCGGCGGGCGTCATCATCCAGACGGGCGACTTCAAAATCGACTATACGCCGATCATCGGCGACATCATCGACCTCGCGCGGTTCGGCGAGCTGGGCGGCAAGGGCGTGCTTGCGCTGCTGTCCGATTCGACCAACGCCGAGCGCCCCGGCTTCACCCCCACCGAGGTGACGGTCGCCGAGAGCTTCGACAAGCTCTTCAAGCAGGCGGAGCATAAGCGGATCATTGTTGCGACCTTCTCGTCCAACATCCACCGCATGCAGCTCGTCTGCGAGGCGGCCGCGAAATACGGCCGCAAGGTCGCCGTCTCCGGCCGCAGCATGGTCAACACCGTGCTCGTCTCGACCGAGCTCGGCTACCTCAAGCCCCCCGAGGGCGTCATGATCGACATCGACGACATCAACCGCTACCGCCCCGAGGACGTCGTCCTCATCACGACGGGCAGCCAGGGCGAGCCGATGAGCGCGCTTTCGCGCATGGCGTCGGGCGACCACCGCAAGGTGTCGGTCACTGCGAACGACTTCATCATCATCAGCGCCAACCCCATTCCCGGCAACGAAAAGACGGTCGGCCGCGTCGTCAACGACCTGATGCGGCTGGGCGCCGACGTGATCTACGAGCGGATGTACGAGGTGCACGTCTCGGGCCACGCCTGCCAGGAGGAGCTGAAGATCATGCTCGCGCTCACCAAGCCGAAGTTCTTCTTCCCGGTGCACGGCGAGTATAAGCAGCTCAAGCGCCACGCCGGCCTCGCGCTGGCGATGGGCATCCCGCCCGAAAACATCTTTATCGGCGAGAACGGCCACGTCTTCGAGCTCGACGGCGTGTCGGTCAAGACGGGAGAGATCGTCCCGTCCGGGCGCATTCTCGTCGACGGCCTCGGCGTCGGCGACGTCGGCAGCATTGTGCTGCGCGACCGCAAGCATTTGGGCGAGGACGGCCTCATCGTGGTGGTCACCACCATCGACGGGACCAACGGCCAGATCGTCGCGGGCCCGGACATCATCTCGCGCGGCTTCGTCTACGTGCGCGAGGCGGAGGATATGCTCGCCGAGGCGCGCACCGTCGCCAAGCAGACGATCGAAGGCTGCACCAAAAAGCATGTCAGCGACTGGGGCAACCTCAAAACGCAGGTGCGCGATTCCCTTTCCTCCTATTTCTACAGCCGCACCAAGCGCAGCCCGATGATCCTGCCGGTCATCCAGGAGGTCTAGGGCGCGCGTGCTTTTGGCTCCCGACCAAAAGCACGTTAAGGAGGGGCGGGACTGCCCGGCCCGATGGGCCGGGGCGGCGCTCTGCGCCGACGCCCGCCCGGCGCGCCTCATGGAGGGGGCCGGGTCGTCCCCCTCCATGGACCACCCCCTGATGAACTGCATGCAGAAGCGGCCGCCCGATTGGGCGGCCGCTTTGTTGCGTGGTCGGAAGATTTAGATAAAGGGACGAATGGGCGGGGGAGGACCGGATCGGCGGGAGCTAATAGGCGAGGGCGGGGTCGAGCTTTTCCGCCCACAGCTCGCCGAGCGCGGCGAGGTCGGCGCGGAACTCATCGGGCGTCTGGGTCTCCTTCTGGGTGAGCTCGTCGAGCACCTCGAAGACGAAGGCGTCCCTGCCGCACGCCTTCCAGTCGGCGGAGAGCTTGTGCCAGTTGCAGCAGTCGGTCATTTGGGAAAACTCGAATTTGCCCTTCGAGCCGGAGAGGTTCGTTTCGGCGGCCAGCAGGTAGCGGCCGTTCTGGGTGTTGCGGATGATGTAGACGCCGCCCGAAAGGGGACGGCTCTTGTAGGCGTTCAGCAGCTCCTTTTTATGCGCGTCCATCAGTATCCCATCTCCTTTAAGAGCCGCGCGAGGACGGAAAACCGCTCGCCGAGGCGTTCCCCCTCGTCGGAGAGGGCCTGGCTGAAGAGCTTGATGTCCTCCCCGATCATCGGGTTTTCGGTGCAGACCGAGACGGTCATCGCGTCCCCCTCGAGCCCCACCCGGTCGATGACCGGGTGCTCCGGGTCGTAGAATTCCGGGTGGCGGTAGCTCTCCTCGCGGAAGAACTGGCAGGCGCGGGCGGTGAGGATGGCCAGGTCGAGCACCCGGTGCAGGGGCAGCTCCTCCGACTGGCGGGACCATTTGCCGCCCGTGTGGCGCCACACCTTGGCGGAGATGTCGAGCTTCCCGCGGTCGTTCCACTGGGCAAGCCCGAGGGAGAGGCCCTTGGCGTCGGTTCCGGGGAAGCGGTGCTCATCGATCGCCTCGTAGTCCTCGACCGCGATGACGGGTTTATGTTTTAACGTTGTTGGGATGTTCATGGGAAATCCTCCATTTACTAAATTAGTCATTTACTAATTTGAATTATAGCAGAGGCGCCCTCGCCTGTCAAGCGGCAGGTTGTGGATTGCAACAGACGGGTGGACGTGATATAATAGTCTATGTATGAGTGGGCCGGTCCCGCTTGGGAAACCGACAACATCGTTACAAACGAGGTTTTGAAGTGAAGAAAAGTAATCATCCGTTCCAATCCTTTTTGCTGATCGCAATCGGGTGCTGCGCGGCCGTCACGGTGGCCACGCTGTTCTTCAATATCCGGCTGTTTTATATCTGCGCGTTCGTCACGGTGGCGTGCGCGGTGCTGCTCGTGTGGCAGGTCCAGCTTGCCAAGCGGCAGATCAGCCGCTTCCTGGTCACGATGGGGCAGACGCTGACCACCGTGCAGCAGGACGCGCTGACGGGGTTCCCCATCCCGGTGTTCGTGTGCAGCGGGGAGGGGGAGATCGTCTGGTGCAACCGCCTCGGGCAGAAGGAGATCCTCGGGGAGGAGAACTGCTACGGCAAGAGCATCTACACCATCCTGACCGGCGTGGACATCACCCGGACCTGTCCCGAGGGCGGCTACGACACCGAATACAAGGGGCGGTTTTACGCCGCCTACGTGGCGCGCGCGGTCAGCGAAGAGGAAGAGCTCTACATGGTGTACTTCTTCGAGAACACCGAGCTCAAGCGCTACGCGCGCGAATACTTTGAGACCCGCCCGTCGGTCATGCTGATCCTGGTGGACAACTACGAGGAGCTCCAGCAGAACATGAAGGACAACGAGCGCGCGCGGGTGATGGGCCAGATCGAA
This sequence comes from Anaerotruncus massiliensis (ex Togo et al. 2026), assembly GCF_030825285.1. Taxonomy (NCBI): domain Bacteria; kingdom Bacillati; phylum Bacillota; class Clostridia; order Eubacteriales; family Oscillospiraceae; genus Anaerotruncus; species Anaerotruncus massiliensis (ex Togo et al. 2026). The sequence continues at coordinate 246,715 of NZ_JAPJQF010000001.1, read as the reverse complement.
TACGCGGTGAGCAAGTTCGTCACCGACAGCGGCGGGCTGCTGCTCAAGACCGAGCGCGACCGGTTCACCGCGGTGATGGAGGAGCGAAGCCTGCGCGGCGTCATTTCGGCGCGGTTCACCCTGCTCGAGCAGGTGCGCGCGATCGAGACGGAGACCAAGATGGTCCCGACCCTGTCGGTCGGCGTCGGCCGCGACGCGGCCACCCTGGAGGAGAGCGAGCGGTTCGCGCGCCAGGCGCTCGATATGGCGCTCGGGCGCGGCGGCGACCAGGCCGCGGTGCGGGGTGCGTCGGGCTACGAGTTCTTCGGCGGCGTCTCGAGCGGCATGGAGAAGCGCACCAAGGTCAAGACGCGCATCGTCGCGACCGCGCTCGCCGAGCTGATCTCCGGCAGCGACAACGTGCTCGTCATGGGCCACCGCGCCGCCGACCTCGACTGCTTCGGCGCGTCGGTGGGCATCATGAAAGCCGCCCGCCTCATGGGCAAGGACGCCTACGTCGTCATCCGCAGGAGCACCAACCTCGTGACGCTCGAATATGAGCGGCTGCTCCAGAACGGATTCGAGGGGATGTTCCTCGAGCCGGAGGACGCGCTGCCCAGAATCACCCGCAAGACGCTGCTCGTCATCTGCGACACCCACGTCAAGCACATCCTCGAGTCGGAGGCGGTCTTCGACGCCTGCAAGAACGTCGTCGTCGTCGACCACCACCGCAAGATGGTCGGCCACATCGACAACGCCGTCATCTTCTACCACGAGCCCTACGCGTCGAGCGCGTCGGAGATGGTCACCGAGCTGGTGCAGTATTTCGGCGACAAGCTGCGGCTCGGCCGCCCCGAGGCCGAGGCGCTGCTGGCGGGCATTATGCTCGACACCAAGAACTTCATCATCAAGACGGGGGTGCGCACCTTCGAGGCCGCGGCCTACCTGCGCAAGATCGGCGCGGATACGGTGGAGGTGCGGCGGATGTTCGCCCTGTCGATGGAGAGCTACCAGCGCCGCGCCAAGCTGGTCGCCAACGCGGAGGTCTACCGCGGCTGCGCGATCGCCGTGTCGCCCGACCGCGACGCGCCCGACATCCAGGTGACGGCGGCGCAGGCCGCGGACGAACTGCTCGGCATCATCGGCGTGCAGGCGTCCTTCCTCGTCTTTGAGATGAACGGCGGCGTGTCGATTTCGGCGCGCAGCATGGGGCAGCTCAACGTCCAGATCATCATGGAAAAGCTGGGCGGCGGCGGGCACCTCACGATGGCGGGGGCGCAGCTTTCCGGCATGCCGCTCGACGAGGCGTACCGCAGGCTGGTCGCGGCGATCGACCAGTACTTCGAGGAAAACAGCAGAAATTAGTCCCGGAAGGCGCCCGCGCCCGACGGAGATCGCATTTGGCAGGCCCCCGGAAGGGGGCCGGAAGGGAGACGGAACAATGAAAGTGATTCTGACACAGGACGTCAAGGGAAGCGGCAAGAAGGGGGAGCTCGTCAAGGTTTCCGACGGGTACGCCCGCAATTTCCTGCTGCCCAAGGGGCTGGCGATCGAGGCGAGCGCCCAGGCGCTCGGCGAGATGAAGGCGCGGCAGGCGTCGGTCGAGCACAAGGCCGCGGTGGAAAAGCAGGCGGCCCAGGAGATGGCCGGGAAGATCGGCGGCAAGACGGTGAAGATCGCGGCCAAGGCGGGCGCGAACGGCAAGCTGTTCGGCTCGGTCACGAGCAAGGAGATCTCCGAGGAGCTCTCCCGCCAGTTCGGCGCGCAGATCGACAAGCGCAAGATCGTCATGGATTCCGACATTAAGGCGTTCGGCAGCTACACCGTGCAGGTAAAGCTGCACCCGGGCATCGCGGCGGACGTCTACGTGGTCGTCGGCGAAGCGGAATAACCGGATGCTGTGAGGGAAGGAGGGGCTGCGTTGGCGGAATTTAATCTGGATACGGGGGAATACGGCCGGCAGATGCCCTACAGCCTCGAGGCGGAGCAGAGTGTGCTCGGCGCGGTGCTGATCGATCCCTCCTGCTTCGCGCTGGTGATGGAGAACCTGCGGTCGGCGGCGTTCTACCGCCCCCAGCACCAGCAGATCTTCGACGTGATGACCAACATGTTCAATATGAACCGGACGATGGACTTCATCACGATCCTCGACGCGGTCAAGGGGGAGCAGATCTTCGAGACCGACGAGGACGCCAAAATCTACCTGACCAATCTCGCGCAGGTGGTGCCCTCGTCGGCGAACGTCGAGGCGTATTGCAGGATCGTGCGCGAAAAATATTACGTGCGCCGGCTGATCACCGCCTCGCGGGAGATCATCGACATGGCGCAGGAGTCCCAGGCGGAGTCCGACGTGCTGCTCGACTCGGCCGAGCAGAGCATCTTCGACATCCGCCAGGGGCGCAACACGAGCTCCTTCAAGCATATCCGCACGGCGATCACCGAGACCTACGAGCTGCTCCAGCACCTCTCGGGCGAGGACCGGGACAAGTATAAGGGCATCTCGACCGGCTACCCGGCGCTCGACCGGGTGATCACCGGGCTCAACAAGACCGACCTCATCCTTATCGCGGCCCGCCCCGGCATGGGCAAGACCTCCCTCGCGCTCAACATCGCGGAGAACGTCGCCACCAAGGGGGGGCGCACGGTCGCCGTTTTCTCCCTCGAGATGAGCAGCGAGCAGCTCGCGCAGCGCCTGCTTTCGTCGCAGGCGTCGGTCGAGGGGCAGCTGCTGCGCACGGGCGAGCTCACGGGGGACGACTGGGTGCGCATCGCGATGGCGTCGCAGGTGCTCTCCAAGGCGGACGTCTACCTCGACGACACGCCGGGCATCACGGTGGGGGAGATGAAGGCGAAGCTGCGCCGGCTCAAAAAGGTCGACCTCGTCATCATCGACTACCTCCAGCTGATGTCCACCGGGCGGCGCAGCGAAAACCGCGTGCAGGAGGTCTCGGAGATCACCCGAAACCTCAAGATTATGGCCAAGGAGCTCAACGTCCCGGTCATCACCCTTTCCCAGCTCTCCCGCGGACCGGAGAGCCGCACCACCCACAAGCCGATGCTCTCCGACCTGCGCGAATCGGGCTCGATCGAGCAGGACGCCGACATCGTCCTGCTGCTCTACCGCGAGGACTACTACGCGCGCGAGGAGGCGGAGGAGCGCAACATCGCCGAGTGCGACGTGGCCAAGAACCGCCACGGCGAGGTGGGGGTCGTCAAGCTCGGCTGGGACAACCGTTACACGAGATTTACGAATTTGGAGCTGGGGCGCGATGAACCGTAAGGCGAGGGCGACAATTGAAGAGTTTTCCATGCTCCGGCAGGGTGACACGGTCACGGCGGCGGTTTCGGGCGGCGCCGACTCGGTCGCCCTGCTTGATTTTTTGTGCTCGCTCACCGACCTTCGCCTGACGGTGCGCGCCTGCCACCTCAACCACTGCCTGCGCGGGGAGGAGAGCGACCGGGACGAACAGCTCGTGCGCACAATGTGCGAACAGTATGGAATCCCGCTCGACCTGCGCCGGGTCGAGGTCAAGGCGCTCGCGCGGGAGCGGGGCGTGTCGATCGAGGTCGCGGCGAGGGAGGCGCGCTATGCCTTCTTCGACGAGCTCGCGGAAAAATACCGTTGCAAGATCGCGACGGCGCACACCCTCTCGGACGCCGCCGAGACGGTGCTTTTGAATCTCGCGCGCGGCACCGGCATCGCCGGGCTGTGCGGCATCCCGCCGGTGCGCGGGGCGGTCGTGCGGCCGCTCATCGGCTGCACCCGGCGGGAGACGGAGGACTACTGCGCGGCCCACGGCCTCTGCTACGTCACCGACAGCACCAACCTGACCGACCGCTACACCCGCAACCACATCCGCCACAACGTCCTGCCGCAGCTTTTCCGGGTGAATCCCGAGGCGCTCGCGGCCGTCGGGCGGATGACCGACTCTCTGCGGCGGGACGCCGACTGCCTCGCGCGGCTCGCGGGGGAGGCGGGGGAGAAGCTCCGCCGGGAGGGCGGCTACGACGCGGCGGGGCTCGCGGCGCTGCACCCGGCGCTCCGCTCCCGCATCATCGCCTCGCTGCTCGAGGAGGGCGGCGTCGAACGCTCGGCCGAGCGGATCGGCGCGGTCGCCGGCATGCTGGTGAACAGCCGCAGGCACACGATGCAGGTCGGGCCGCGGCTCTACGTCACCGTGCGGGAAGGGGTGCTGCGGCTGGAACGGCGCGGGGAGCGCCTCGCGCCGATCGCGCCGCGGCAGCTCGAGAAGGCGCGGCTTGACGGCGCGCGGATTCCGCTGGACGGTGGAAAAGCAATAGAATTTTCGGTTATAAACTGTGCAGATTATGAAATTTTTGAGAACATTCCGGATAAGGGATTAAAAAACGCGGCCGACTATGATAAAATAAATGTTGATATTTTTTTACGTTCACGGCAGGCGGGCGACCGGATGAAGCCCGCCGGGCGCGGATGTACGAAAACGCTCAAAAAGCTCTTTTCCGAGCTTGGGCTCGACGGACGCGAGCGGCTGTGCGTGCTGGCCGACAGCGAAGGGGTCTTCTTTGCGGAGGGCGCCGGCGTGGACGAGCGGGTGCGGGTCGGCCGCGGGACGAAAAACATCATGATGATCACCCTCGCGCCGGAGTCCGGGGCGGGGGACAAACGAGCGGAGGATGAATAGGCATGGCGAAAGGGAATATGACGGACGACATCCTGAAGGTACTGATCGAGGAAGATGCGATCGCGGAAAAGGTAAAGGAACTCGGCGCGAAAATCTCCGCGGATTACGCGGGCAAAAAGCTGCTGGTGCTCGGCGTGCTCAAGGGATCGTTCGTCTTTATGGCCGATCTCATCCGCGCGATCACCGTCCCCTGCGAGATCGAATTCATGGCTGTTTCGAGCTACCGCTCCGGCGTAAAATCCTCGGGAGTGGTTAAGATAATCAAGGATATCGACATCAACCCCCAGGACTACAACATCCTCATCGTCGAGGACATCCTCGACAGCGGCCTGACCCTCAAATACCTCAAGGAGCTGCTCATGCAGCGGCACGCGTCGGACATCCGCATCGCGACGCTGCTGGATAAGCCCGCCCGCCGCGCCGCGGACATCCAGGCGGACTACACCTGCTTCGAGGTGCCCGACGAGTTCGTGGTCGGCTACGGGCTCGACTTCGCGGAGAAATACCGCAACCTCCCCTATGTGGGCGTGCTCAAGCCGGAGGTCTACGAAAAGTAGTCCCGCGCCGCCGTGCGGCGTGCTTTGGGCGCGCAATGATTTGACAGGAGTGAATCTGATTTGAACAAAAAGTCAAGAGGCATCGGCATCTGGCTTTCGACCTTTCTGCTGCTGATGCTCATGGCCGTGCTGATGTTCTCGTCGATGCGGCAGACCCCCGTCACCGAGAAGTATTCCGACGTGCTCGGGTATTTCCAGCGGCAGGAGGTCAAGGAATACACCCTCGACCTGGGCACCGGCGAACTGAAGATGACCTTCCAGGACGACACGACCAAGGACTACAAGGTCCCCAACGTCGTGCTCTTCCTCGACGATATCAGTTCCGACAAGCCGGACGGCACCAAGAGCTTCGTCCGGCAGTACAACGAGGCGCACCCCGACGCCCCGATGGTCTACGACCACTTCCCGATCAAGCAGACCCCCTGGTGGGTGAGCCTGCTGCCGACCCTCGTGCTCGTAGGCCTGCTCGTCTTCTTCTACTACATGATGATGAAGCAGGCGCGCGGCGGCGGCACGGGCGGCGTGATGAGCTTCGGCAAGGCGAAGCCCCGCGCCCCCGAGGAGGGCCCGAAGGTGACCTTCCAGGACGTCGCGGGCGCGGACGAGGAGAAGGAGGAGCTCGTCGAGATCGTCGAGTTCCTCAAGAACCCTTCCAAATTCAACTCCCTCGGCGCGCGCATCCCCAAGGGCGTGCTGCTTATGGGCCCTCCCGGAACCGGTAAGACGCTGCTTGCCAAGGCGGTCGCCGGCGAGGCGGGCGTGCCCTTCTTCTCGATCTCCGGCTCCGACTTCGTCGAGATGTTCGTCGGCGTCGGCGCGTCGCGTGTGCGCGACCTCTTTGAGCAGGCCAAAAAGAACGCCCCGTCCATCGTCTTCATCGACGAGATCGACGCGGTCGGCCGCCACCGCGGCGCGGGACTCGGCGGCGGGCACGACGAGCGCGAGCAGACCCTCAACCAGCTGCTCGTCGAGATGGACGGCTTCGGCACCAACACGGGCGTCATCATCATCGCGGCGACCAACCGCCGCGACATCCTCGACCCGGCGCTGCTGCGTCCCGGCCGCTTCGACCGCCAGATCGCGGTCGGCTATCCCGACATCAAGGGGCGCGAGGCGATCTTGCGCGTCCACACCAAGAATAAACCGATCGCGCCCGACGTGAACCTGCATACGATCGCCGCGTCGACCGTCGGCTTCACCGGCGCGGACCTCGAAAACCTCGCGAACGAGGCGGCGCTGCTCGCCGCCAAAAAGAACCTCCGGGCGATCACGATGACCGAGATCGAGGAGGCGACCATCAAGGTGATCGCCGGCCCCGAGAAGAAGAGCCGGGTGGTCACCGAGAAGGACAAAAAGCTCACCGCCTACCACGAGGCGGGGCACGCGGTCTGCACCTACTATCTGCCCACGCAGGACCCGGTGCACCAGATATCGATCATCCCGCGCGGCATGGCGGGCGGCTACACCCTTTCGCTGCCGGGCGAGGACAAATCCTACATGACCAAGCGGGAGATGAACGAGGAGATCGTCACCCTGCTCGGTGGGCGCGTGGCGGAGAAGCTCGTGCTCGAGGACATCTCGACCGGCGCCTCCAACGACATCGAGCGCGCCACCAAGGTCGCGCGCAACATGATCATGCGCTACGGCTTCTCGGAGAAGCTGGGGCCCATCGTCTACGGGCACGACGAAAACGAGATCTTCCTCGGCCGCGACTTCTCGAGCACTCCGAGCTATTCGGAAAACGTCGCCGCCGAGATCGACGCGGAGATCCGCGAGATCATCGACACCGCCTTCGAGCGCGCGGTCGAAATCCTCACCGAGCACATGGATCAGCTGCACCAGGTGGCGCAGTACCTCTTCGAGCACGAGAAGATGGAGGAGGACCAGTTCGCCGCGATGATGGAGGGCAGGCCGGTCCCGGAGACCTCCGGGTCCTCCTTCTACCGCGCCGCGCCCGGCCGGCAGCCTGAGCCGCCCAAGGACACCGCCCCCAAAGAGGAACCCGCCCCGGGAGGGCAGGCTCCCCCCGCGGAGCACCCGGACAATTCGCCGTTCGGGGAGGAATGGAATCACTTTTAGCGGGAGGTAAGGAAGATGCTCTTCGACAAGATCATCACGCTGTCGCTCAACCCCGTGGCGGACATCACCCTCTATGTGGACGGGTTCATCATGGGCAGCGAGAACAACGTCACCAGCGAACTGTACGATTCGGCGGGCAAGGCGGTCGACGTTTCGCGCGTGCTGCAAAGCTATGAGCTCGCGAACACCGCGCTCATCGTGGCCGGACAGGAGAACAGCAAGCGCTATTTCGAGCGCCTCAACGACGAGCATGTCCGGACGCGGGTCATCCTCGCGCCCGGTCGGATGCGCGAGAACATCAGCATCGTCACCCCGGACGGCACCTTCACCCGGCTGATCCGCAAGAGCCCCAAGATCCGCCAGCGCACGATCGACGAGCTGGAGACGGCGCTGTCGGAGGAGATCCGCCCGGCGACGCTGGTCGTGGTGGCGGGCGCGATGCCCGAAGGGGTCACCGACGACATCTTCTGCGAAATCTGCATGTTCATCAAGGAGTGCGGCGGCACGGTCGCGCTGGACACCCGCTCCGCCACGCTGGAAAACATCGCCAAGATCCAGCCGTGGGTGATCAAGCCCAACTTCGAGGAGCTGTGCATGCTCGTCGGCCGCCCGCTCGAATCGCTCGAGCAGATCAAGGCCGCCGTCAAGCAGCTTGCCGATCTCGGCGTGCGCCACGTGCTCGCGAGCATGGGCGCGGAGGGGATGGTCTACGGGGACGGCAAGGTTACATACAAGGCCGACGTCCCCGAGCTTTCGGAGATCAAATCCACCATCGGCGCGGGCGACGCGGCCCTTGCGGGCTTCATCATCGCGCACGATTACAAGTACGACCCCAAGCGCTCGCTGCAGTTCGCTGCGGCCTTCGGGACGGCCTCCTGCCTCGTGGAGGGCACGAACCCGCCCCGGCGCATCTCGGTCGCGATGGTCAATAACCAGGTATCCGTATACGAAATCTGAAAAAGAGGGCCGGAGGAATCCGGCCCTTTTCAAAGGGGAGGACAAGCAAGTGAGCAAGCTGTTGGTTGTGGTGGACTACCAGAACGATTTTGTAAACGGGAGCCTCGGGTTCCCGGGCGCGGAGGCGCTCGAGGAGCCGATCTGCCGCAAGATCGAGGAGTACAAGGCCCGCGGGGACGACGTGGCGTTCACCTTCGACACCCACGGGGAGGACTACCTGGAGACGCAGGAGGGCAAAAACCTGCCCGTCACCCACTGTGTGCGGGGGATGCCGGGCTGGGAGCTCTACGGGAGGGTGGCCGATTACTGCGACGCGCTGACCCCCTGCTTCCACAAGCCCGCCTTCGGATCGATGGCGCTGGCCTACTACGCCAAGACGCAGGGCTATGAGGAGGTCGAGCTATGTGGGCTGGTTTCCAACATCTGCGTGATCTCCAACGCGGTGCTCGTCAAGGCCGCGCTGCCCGAGGCGCGGGTGTCGGTCGACGCGCGGTGCACCGCCTGCGCCGACCCGGCGATGAACGAAAAGGCGCTCGACGTGATGGAGGGCCTCCAGGTCGCCGTGACCAACCGGTAATCCAGGACAAAAGGGGCGGGCAGCCAAGGGCTGCCCGCCCCTTTCCGCTTCATTTGAAAGAAAAACGGGTTGATTTCGTTATCGCGTTGTGCTAAGATGGAACAACAAATGAGGTGACGGCAGTGAAACAGCGGGAATACCGGATTTTGGAGCTTTTGACCGAGCGCAAGCGGATCGAAGTGGCCGCGCTGGCGCGGGAGATCGGCGTTTCGCAGGTGACGGTCCGCAAGGACCTCGACGCGCTGGAGGAGAAGGGGGTCATCCACCGGGAGCACGGCTGGGCCGTGCTTTGCAGTCCGGACGACCTCAACGGGCGCATCGCCTACCACTATGAGGCGAAACGCCGCATCGCGGCGCGCGCGGCGGAGCTGGTGCGGGACGGCGAGACGGTCATGATCGAGAGCGGAAGCTGCTGCGCGCTGCTGGCGGACGCGCTGACGGGCGCAGGCCGGGATGTGACGATCATCACCAACAGCGCGTTCATCGCCGGGTACGTGCGTAGGAAACCGGGCGCGAAGGTGATCTTGCTGGGCGGCGTCTACCAGAACGACGCCCAGGTGATGGTGGGGCCTCTTGTGCGGCAGTGCGCGGAAAACTTCTGCGTCGACCGGCTGTTCATCGGCACCGACGGCTACGCGAGCCGCAGCGGCTTCACCAACAGCGACCACCTGCGGGCGCAGGCGGTGCGGGATATGGCCGCGCAGGCGGAGGAGGTGGTCGTGCTGATGGAGAGCAGCAAGTTCGGGCGCCACGGCGTGGTGCCGCTCCAGCTCGCTGAGAAGGCGCGGACGGTGATCACCGACGACGGCATCCCGCCCGAAGCGCGCCATGAACTGGAGGCGCGCGCGGTCACGGTGCACACGGTGCCGGCAAACGAATAAGAAAACGCCCCGGACGGCCGTTGGCCGCCCGGGGCGTTTGCGCGTTAGAAGAAGGCGTCGATCCCGCCGTCGAGGAACCGCCGCCGGTAGTCCTCCAAATCCTCCTCGTGCAGCGCGTCCGCACCGGAATAGGCGTAGGCGCGCCCGAGCAGGGCGTATTTTTTCTCGCCGAACTGGTGGAAGGGGAGCAGCTGCACCCGCGAAAGGCCGGCCTCCCGGAGAAGGCGTCGGAAGCCGTCCGCGTCCGCGGGCGCGTCGTTATAGCCGGGGATGACCGGAATCCGGGGGAGCACCTCGCTTCCGGAGGCGGCGGCCCGCCGCAGGTTGTCGAGGATTGCGCGGTTGGAGACGCCCGTCCCCGCGACATGCCGTGCCTCGTCCCAGTGCTTCACGTCGAAGAGCAGCAGGTCCGCGAGCGCCGCCGCCCGGTCGAAGTCGGCGGCGGGCGCGTACCCGGTCGTCTCGATCGCGGTGTGGACCTTTCGCTCCCGCAGCGCCCCGAGCAGCGCGGCGCAGAAATCGGGGTGCATGAGCGGTTCGCCGCCCGAGAGCGTCACCCCGCCGCCGCTCTCCTCGTAGAAGGGCTGGTCCTGCATGCAGACGCGCAGCACCTCCTCCGCGGATTTCCACGACCCCTCACAGGAGAGCGCCCGCGCCGGGCACTGACGCACGCAGGCCCCGCACCCCACGCAGGCCGTGGGGTCGATCCGCACCCCTTCGGCGCCGAGCGCGGCCGCCCCCCGCGGGCAGGCGCGCGCGCATCCGCCGCAGCGCAGGCATTGCCCGCCGTCCCACAGAATCTGCATGTCGGGGCTCTGGCTTTCCGGGTTGGCGCACCACGCGCAGCGCAGCGGGCAGCCCTTCAAGAACACGACGGTGCGGATGCCCGGCCCGTCGTGCAGGCTGAACTTCTGGAGATTGAAAATCAGGCACTTCTCGCCCATGGGAACGCCCCCCTCGTTTGTCTGGCTCCATTGTAGCACGGGGAAACCCAAAAGTAAACGAAAACTTACGAATGAAATATTATAAGATTTTGTACAGAAATACAATTGACATTCTTTGGGGAGATTGCTACAATGAAATTGCAAACGAATGGTTAAAGACTTACGAACGAATAAACTTGACAGCGGGGAGGAGCGGCCGCATGGAACAGTATGTGATCGGCGTTGACGTGGGCGGGACCAAGACGGCGTACGGCGTGTTTGACGGCGCGGGACAGATCGTGGCGCGCCGCCGCTGCCGATCGGACGATTCTCTTTCCCCCGAGGCGTTTTTCGACGGCGTCGCCGCCAACGTGCGGGAGCTGATGGAGGAGGCGGGGATTGCCCCGGGAAACCTGCGCGGCGTGGGCATCGGGATGCCCTCCTTCATCCTCTTCGAGGAGGGGCGGATCGTCAAGACCACCAACCTGACGAAGATCCGCGACTTCCCGGCGCGCGCCTACCTGATGGAGAAGCTCGGCGGCGCGCGGGTGCTGCTCGACAACGACTCCCACACCGGCGCGCTGGCGGAATTCCGCCACGGCGCGGGGCGCGGCTTCCAGAACATCGTCTACTGCCCGGTGAGCACCGGCATCTCGTCGGGCATCGTCATCGACGGCAGGCTCTTCCGGGGCCGGTACGGCTGGTCGGGGGAGAGCGGGCACATGATCGTCACGCCCGGCGAGGGGATCGAGTGCGGCTGCGGCAACCGCGGCTGCCTCATGAGCTGGTGCTCCGGCTCGATGATCGTCCGGCACATCCGAAGCTGGATCGCGGCGGGCGAACCGACCGTCATGGCCGAGCTGGCGGGCGGGGCGGAAAAGATCACGGCGGTGCACCTCCGGCAGGCGTGCGGGCTGGGGGACGCGATGGCGCTGCGTGCGCTCGGGCAGATGGCGAAGTTTTTGGGCATCTGGCTCTATAACCTCTATGTGACCCTCAACATCAACTGCTTCATCTTCGGCGGCGGGCTGACCGGCTTTGGGGAACTGCTCTTCGGACGCGTGCGCGAGGTATTCGACGGCTATAACCACAACGATATGCCCGTCTACTTCAAGATGGCGGAGCTTGAACACGATTTCGGCGTCATCGGCGCGGCCGAGCTGTTCTATTGAAAGGAGAACCCGATATGAGTTATTTTGGAGAGCTTACCCCGCGCATGGCGGCCTTCCGCGAGGAGCTGCTGAACGCGAAGCCGCAGGTCTGTGTCGAGCGCGCGGTGATCACCACCCGCGTCTACCGCGAGCGGCAGGACCAGCCGCTCGCCCTCAAGCGCGCGATCATGCTGCGCGAGGTGCTTGCGGGCATGTCGATCTTCATCGAGCCGCAGACGCTGATCGCCGGAAACCAGGCGTCGAGCAACCGCAGCGCGCCGATCTTCCCCGAGTACGCGATGTCGTGGGTGATCGACGAGCTCGACGAGTTCGAGCGCCGGGACGGCGACGTCTTTTACATCACGGAGGAGAATAAGCGGAAGCTGCGGGAGATCGCGCCCTTCTGGGAGCACAACACGGTGCTCGACAGGGGCCTCGCGGCCTTCCCGCCCCACTCGAGGCTCTACTATGACCTCGGCATCATCAAGTCGGAGGGCAACATCACCTCGGGCGACGCGCACTGCGCGGTCAATTACGGCGACATGCTGCGGGCGGGCCTCGGGGACTATAAGCGCCGCGCGGAGGAAAAGCTCGCCACGCTCGACCTGACCGACTACCGCAATATCCACAAGAGCTATTTCTACCGCGCGGTCGTCATCGTGGTGGACGCGGTGCGCGCCTTCGCCAGGCGGTACGCCGACCTCGCCTTCCGGACGGCGCAGGAGGAGCCGGACGAAGCCCGCCGGGCGGAGCTCCTGGAGATGAGCCGGATCCTCAACAAGGTGCCCTACGGGCCGGCGGAGAGCTTCCGGGAGGCCGTGCAGGCCCTCTGGCTCACCCATCTCGTGCTCCAGATCGAATCGAACGGCCACAGCCTCTCCTACGGGCGGATGGACCAGTACCTCGACCCCTACTACGAGGCGGACCTCGCCGCCGGAAGGATCACCGCGGCGCAGGCGGATGAGCTGCTCTGCAACCTCTGGCTCAAGACCTACACGATCAACAAGATCCGCTCGTGGAGCCACACCCAGTTCAGCGCGGGCAGCCCCCTCTACCAGAACGTGACGATCGCGGGCCAGACCCCCGACGGGCGGGACGCGACCAACCCGATGAGCCGGCTGATCCTCCGGAGCGTGGCGCAGTGCCGCCTGACCCAGCCAAACCTGACCGTGCGCTACCACAGGGGGCTTTCCGACGAATTCATGCGCGAATGCGTCGAGGTGGTGCGCTGCGGGTTTGGAATGCCCGCCTTCAACGACGACGAGGTGATCATCCCCGCCTTCATCGCCAAGGGAGTGAAGCCGGAGGACGCCTACAACTATTCGGCGATCGGCTGCGTCGAGACGGCGGTCCCCGGGAAGTGGGGCTACCGCTGCACCGGCATGAGCTTTTTGAACTTCCCCAAGGCGCTGCTCATCGCGATGAACGACGGCGTCGATCCCGCGTCGGGCACCAGACTCTGCGAGGGGACGGGACATTTCCGCGATATGGAGAGCTTCGACGAGGTGAAAGCCTGCTGGGACAAGGTTATCCGCGAGATGTGCCGCCAGTGCACGGTCATCGACGCGACCTGCGACATGGTGCTCGAGGAGAACACCGCCGACATCCTCTGCAGCGCGCTCACCGACGACTGCATCGAGCGCGGCCTCAACATGAAGGAGGGCGGCGCGGTCTACGACTTCATCAGCGACCTGCAGGTGGGCATCGCCAACCTGGCCGACAGCCTCGCCGCCGTCAAAAAGGTCGTCTTCGAGGACGCAGCGGTCACCCCGGCGCGCCTGTGGGAGGCGCTGGAACAGAACTTCGAGGGACCGGAAAACGAGCGCATCCGGGCGCTCCTACAGGCCGCGCCCAAGTACGGCAACGACGACGACTATGTTGACAACCTCGTTGTGGACGCCTACAATGTCTACATCGACGAGATGAAGAAATACCACAACACCCGGTACGGGCGCGGCCCGATCGGCGGAATCTACTACGCGGGCACCAGCTCGATCTCGGCCAACGTCCCGCAGGGCGCGGGCACGCTGGCGACCCCCGACGGCCGCAGGGCGGGCGAGCCGTTGGCCGAGGGGTGCTCCCCGAGCCACGCGGCCGACAGAAACGGCCCGACGGCGGTCTTCAAGAGCGTCTCCAAGCTGCCCACCGAGGAGATCACGGGCGGCGTGCTCCTGAACCAGAAGGTCACCCCGCAGATGCTCCAAAAGGAGGAGAACCGCGAGAAGCTGGTCCTGCTGCTGCGCACCTTCTTCAACCGCCTCCACGGCTACCACGTGCAGTTCAACGTCGTCTCGCGCGACACCCTGCTCGACGCGCAGGCCCACCCCGAAAACCACCGCGATCTCATCGTGCGGGTGGCTGGGTACAGCGCCTTCTTCAACGTCCTCTCGCGCAGGACGCAGGACGACATCATCGAGCGCACCGAGCAGGCCCTGTAACGCCGATCAATTGACCGAAAGGGAGTTTTCAATATGTATGAACTGATGCTTGACACCGCGAATCTGGAAGATTTGAAGGAGGGACTGGACAGCTGGCCGGTCGTCGGCGTGACCTCCAACCCCACGATCCTGAAGGAGGAGGGCGGGATCGACGTCTACGCCCGCCTGCGGGAGATCAAGGCGCTCTGCGGAAAAAAGCGCAGCCTGCACGTGCAGGTCGTCTCCACCGCCACCGACGCGATCCTGGAGGAGGCGCGCCACATCCTCGATCAGCTCGGGAAGGACACCTTCATCAAGGTCCCGGTCAGCGCCGCGGGCCTGCCCGCCATCAAAAAGCTCTCCGCCGGGGGGGTGAACGTCACCGCCACGGCGATCTATTCGACGATGCAGGGGATGCTCGCCGTACTGGCGGGCGCGAAGTACATCGCGGTCTATTTTAACCGCATGGAGAATAACTGCACCGATCCCACGCGGGTCATCGCGGAGATCCGCGCGTTCATCGACGGCAGCGGCAGCGGCGCGAAGATCCTGGCCGCCAGCTTCAAGAACGCCGCGCAGGTCGTCTCCGCCTACGCGAGCGGCGCGCAGGGCGCCACCGTGGGCGCCGACATCATCCGCCTGGGGCTGGGCATGACCAGCATCGACAGCGCGGTGGACGGCTTCCGGAAGGATTTTGAGGCGATCCACGGCGCGGGCAAGACGATGTCGACGATCTGAACCGCACGATCATAAAAGCCCGGCTGCCTCTGGCAGCCGGGCTTTTTTCCGCCGCGGTCAATTTTTCCAGCCCCGGCGGAGGCGTCTTGGGCGGTACGGCGGGGAAGAGCAAAACGCCCGCCGGGAAAGGCGGACGCTCTGTGGGGAAACGGTTTATTTTGATTGCGCCTTTAGTATACCATAAATTTACAATTCTGTATATAGTCATATTCGTGGAAAATCGGGAGAAAAAATCAAATATATTGTGATATCCAGAAAAATGGAAATTAAAAAAGAGCAAAAAAAGTACCGCCCAAGCGATTGCCCGGACAGCACCCCTGGTGGACGGTAAGGAACTCGAATCCCTGACCCCCTGCACGTCAAGCAGGTGCTCTACCAGCTGAGCTAACCGTCCATATCGTCGTCTCTATCAGCGACTTTGTTATTATAATATAATTCTCGGTAAAATGCAAGCGAAAAATTCAAAATTGGCGCAAAAATTTGTAAACCGTGGAAATCGACAAGGAGTGTGGGGGGAATCCGGGGGATTTATTGTGCAGTTCTGTCAAAAATTGCCCCCTTCGCACTGTCAAAACCAACTGAAAAGCACTTGTTCGCCGGTGCGTGAATGTGATATAATAAATTGATTTGGCATGTACAGGAGGGCGTCATGGTAATTCTGGGAATCGACCCCGGCTACGCCACGGTCGGCTTCGGGGTGGTCGATTATGCCTATGGGAAATTCACGCCCATCCGCTTCGGCGCGATCACCACGCCGGCGGGGATGGCGTTTCCGGCGCGCCTGGAAATCATCTACGGCGACCTCTGCCAGGTGCTCGACAAGACCCCGCCCGCGGCGATGTCGGTCGAGCAGCTCTTCTTTACCAACAACAAGACCACCGGCATCGACGTGGCGCAGGCGCGCGGGGTGATCCTGCTCGCGGCGCAGCAGCGCGGCGTGCCGGTATACGAGTATACGCCGATGCAGGTCAAGCAGTCGGTGGTCGGCTACGGGCTGGCCGAAAAGCAGCAGGTGATGGAGATGACCCGCCGGCTGCTCGGGCTGGAAAAGGTCCCGCGGCCGGACGACACCGCCGACGCGCTGGCGCTGGCCATCTGCCACGCGCACTGCGCGGGCTCGCTGCTTGCAAAATACCGATAGGAGGCGCGGGGATGTATTACTGCGTGACCGGAAAGCTGATCCATGTGGAGCCCTATCTCGCGGTGGTGAGCTGCGGCGGGGTGGGCTACAAGTGCATGACGACGATGACGACCCTCTCCTGCCTGCCGCCGGCGGGCGGGGAGGTCACCCTCTATACCCACCTGAACGTAAGGGAGGACGCGCTCGACCTCTACGGGTTCTATACCCAGGCGGAGCGGACCGCCTTCCAGATGCTGATCGGCGTGTCCGGCGTGGGGCCCAAGTCGGCGCTGGCCGTCCTTTCGGACATGACGCCCGACCAGCTCTCGCTGGCGGTCGCGTCGGGCGACGCGAAGAGCCTGCGCAACGCGCCGGGCATCGGGCCGAAGGTCGCCCAGCGGATCATCCTCGAGCTCAAGGACAAGCTCGGGACGGACGGGCTCGCCGAGGGGATGCAGGAGGTCGCCGCGCAGCTCCGCAGCGAGACGACCAATATGAGCGAGGCGGTCAGCGCGCTGTGCGTGCTCGGCTACAGCCAGTCGGAGGCGGCGCGCGCGCTGGCGGGCATGGCCGCCGACACGCCGGTGGACGAACTGATCAAGCACGGGCTCAAGGCGCTTTCGGGCGGCAGATAACGGGAGGGGGCATCGGGGATGTTCGACAACGAGATGGACTTTGAAAACCGCATCGCCGCGCCGGAGTATACCCCGGCGGACGGCGAGATCGAGCTCTCCCTGCGCCCCCGGACGCTTGGGGAGTACATCGGGCAGGAGAAGGTCAAGGAGAACATGCGGGTCTTCATCCAGGCGGCGAAGGGCCGCGGGGAACCGCTCGACCACGTGCTGCTCTACGGCCCTCCGGGACTGGGCAAGACCACCCTCTCGGGGATCATCGCCAACGAGATGAACGTCAATATTCGCGTCACCAGCGGCCCGGCGATCGAAAAACCGGGCGATTTGGCCGCGTTACTCACCAATCTCGCGCCAAATGATATACTGTTTATAGATGAGATCCATCGGCTGTCCCGCGCAGTGGAAGAGGTGCTCTACCCCGCGATGGAGGACTACGCGCTGGATATCATCATCGGAAAGGGCCCGTCGGCGCGGTCGATCCGCATCGACCTGCCGCACTTCACGCTGATCGGGGCGACGACGCGCGCGGGGCAGCTCACCTCGCCGCTGCGCGACCGGTTCGGCGTGATCCAGCGGCTGGAGCTGTACACCGCCGACGAGCTCTGCACGATCGTGCGGCGCAGCGCGGGGATCCTCGGGGTCGAATGCGACCCCGAAGGGGCGTTTGAGCTGGCGCGCCGCAGCCGCGGCACCCCGCGCGTCGCCAACCGGCTTTTGAAGCGGGTGCGCGATTTCGCCCAGGTGATGGGGGACGGCAGGATCACCAAGGAGATCGCCGCCATCGCGCTCGACCGGCTGGAGATCGACCACCTCGGGCTCGAGACGACCGACCGCCGGATGCTCGAGACGATCATCAGGAACTATGCGGGCGGCCCGGTGGGGCTGGACACGCTGGCCGCGGCGGTCGGCGAGGAGGCCATCACGCTCGAGGACGTCTACGAGCCCTACCTCATGCAGCTCGGCTTTCTGGCGCGCACCCCGCGCGGGCGGTGCGCCACCGCGCTGGCATACGGGCATCTCGGGCTCAAAATGCCGGGGGAGGACGCCCCCGGACAGCTCACGCTCGGCTGAGCGGACCGATTACATACGATAGGAGAAAGACCGAATGGGCAGAATTTTTGGAACCGACGGGGTGCGCGGCGTCGCCAACGGCGACCTGACGCCCGAGCTCGCCATGAACCTCGGCCGCGCGGCCGGCATGGTGGTGGAGGAGGCGACCGGACGCCGCCCGACCTTCCTGGTCGGCAAGGATACGCGGATCTCCTCCGACATGCTTGAATCCGCCATGGCGGCGGGGCTGTGCAGCGCGGGGGCGGACGTGGTGCTGCTCGGCGTGGTGCCCACCCCGGCGGTCGCCTTCCTGGTGACCAGGTACGGCGCGGACGCGGGGGTGATGCTCTCGGCGAGCCACAACCCCTATGAATATAACGGCATCAAAATCTTTTCCTCCCGGGGCTACAAGCTGCTTGACGCGCAGGAGGAGGAGATCGAGCGGATCGTGCTCGACCACGAGAAGCCCTATTCGATCAAGGCCCCGGCGGAGATCGGCACGGTGCGCCGCGCGGACAGCGCGGTGGACGACTATGTGGAGTACCTCAAGACCACCGTGGAGTGCGACCTCTCGGGGCTGCGCGTCGCGCTCGACTGCGCCAACGGCAGCGCGAGCGTCACGGCGAAAAAGCTCTTTGAGGGGCTGGGCGCGGACTGCGACATCCTCCACGCCGAGCCGGACGGCAAAAACATCAACGACGGTTGCGGCAGCACCCACATCGGGGAGCTCTGCGCGCGGGTGCGCGCGGGCGGCTTCGACGCGGGGCTCGCCTTCGACGGGGACGCCGACCGCTGCCTCGCGGTGGACGAGAACGGCGGGCTGGTCGACGGCGACCGGCTGATCGCCCTCTTCGCATACCATCTCAAGGAGCAGGGCAAACTGAAAAACAACACCCTTGTGGCCACCGTGATGAGCAACCTCGGCCTCTTCAAGTTCGCCGAAAAGCACGGCATCGCGACCAAGGCCACCAAGGTCGGGGACCGCTACGTGCTCGAAACGATGCTCGCCGAGGACTTCTGCATCGGCGGGGAGCAGTCGGGGCACATCATCTTCCGCGACTTCATGCCCACGGGGGACGGGCAGCTTTCGGGCATCCAGCTGCTGAGCCTTTTAAAGCTCTTCCACAAGCCCCTCTCCGAGGCGGCGGGGCTCATGAAGACCTATCCGCAGACCCTCTTAAACATCCGCGCGACGCCGGAAATGAAGGCGTCGCTCTCGCAGGACGCGCGGGTGCAGGGGGAGATCGAGCGGCAGAACGACCGGCTGGGCGGCGACGGGCGGGTGCTCGTGCGCGCGTCGGGGACCGAGCCGCTCATCCGCATCATGGTCGAGGGGCAGGACATCGGAGAGATCGAGGCGATCGCGCGGGAGATCGCGGACGTGATAAAGGGGTAATGACATGCGCGCAGCAACCGGATGGAAGGACTTTGAACTGCTCGACGCGGCGGACGGCGAAAAGCTGGAGC
The DNA here is from genome assembly GCF_030825285.1 of Anaerotruncus massiliensis (ex Togo et al. 2026). NCBI lineage: Bacteria > Bacillati > Bacillota > Clostridia > Eubacteriales > Oscillospiraceae > Anaerotruncus > Anaerotruncus massiliensis (ex Togo et al. 2026). The sequence continues at coordinate 227,523 of NZ_JAPJQF010000001.1, read as the reverse complement.
GGTGGGGGGATGTGATCCTCGCCCGCCCCGACCCGCAGGTGATCTGGAAGACGCCGAAGGGTCCGGAGTGGGGCCGCGCCAACGCGCGATACAACCGCTCGTCGAGCGGCGGCGGCAGCTGGCAGGTGAACCGCCTGCCGCGCGCTGAATGGGAGATCGGCTACGGACCGCTCCGGTTCTGCATCCGGCCGACCGGCTTCAAGCACACGGGGCTCTTCCCCGAGCAGGCGGTCAACTGGGACCTGATGGACGGCCTTGTCAAAAACGCCGGCCGGGAGCTGAGCGTCCTCAACCTCTTCGCCTACACGGGCGGCGCGACGCTCGCCTGCGCGGCGGCGGGCGCGAAGGTCTGCCACGTCGACGCCTCCAAGGGGATGGTGCAGTGGGCGCGGGACAACGCCGCGCGCTCCGGCCTTTCGGACAGGCCCGTCCGCTGGATCGTCGACGACTGCAAGAAGTTCGTCGAGCGGGAGATCCGCCGCGGCGTCCGGTACGACGGCATCGTCATGGACCCGCCGAGCTACGGGCGCGGCCCGGGCGGCGAGGTGTGGAAGCTGGAGGACAGCGTCTTCGACCTCGTGAGCCTCTGCGCGGGGGCGCTGTCGGACGCGCCGGAATTTTTCCTGCTCAATTCCTATACGACAGGGCTCTCCCCGTCGGTGATGGCGTACATCCTGTCGGTGACGGTGGGGGAACGATTCGGCGGGCGGGTGTCCGCCGACGAGATCGGCCTGCCGGTCACGCGGACGGGGCTGGTGCTCCCCTGCGGGAGCACCGCCGTCTGGACGCGCGAACCGTGACCGCCGTCCGGACGCGCGGATAACGCATCGCGGGCGCGGCCCGCAGAAACAGACAAGCTCACACGGCCGGTATCCCCCCGGGGAACCGGACCATCTAAGAGGAGACAGCCAAATGGAAGACATCATTTCCGCGGAACGGGTGGTCTTTGGCTACCCGAAAGAGGACAACCAACTGAATATCGTCCTGCGGGGCGTGAGCCTTACCATCCCGGAGGGGCAGTTTGTGGCGGTGCTCGGCCATAACGGCTCGGGCAAATCCACGCTGGCCAAGCATTTTAACGCGATCCTCGTCCCGAACGAGGGAAAGGTGACCGTCTGCGGCATCGACACGACGGACGAGGACAAGCTCTACGACATCCGCCAGCAGGTGGGCATGGTGTTCCAGAACCCGGACAACCAGATCGTCGCGACGATCGTCGAGGAGGACGTGGCGTTCGGGCCGGAGAACATGGGGGTCGACCCGGCGGAAATCCGCCGCCGGGTGGACGAGTCGCTTTCCGACGTGGGGATGACCGAGTACAGGACCCACGCGCCGCACCAGCTTTCGGGCGGGCAGAAGCAGCGGATCGCGATCGCGGGCATCATCGCGATGCGCCCGCGCTGCATCGTGCTCGACGAGCCGACCGCGATGCTCGACCCCAAGGGCCGCCGCGAGGTTTTGAGCGTGATCAAGCGCCTCAACCGCGAAAACGGCATCACCGTCGTGCTGATCACCCACTATATGGAGGAGGCGGCGCAGGCGGAGCGGGTCGTCGTGATGAACGACGGCGAGCTCCTCTTCGACGCGCCGCCGCGGGAGGTCTTCTCCCACGTGCGGGAGCTCAAGGAGGTCGGGCTCGACGTGCCGCAGGCCACCGAGCTCTGCTGGCAGCTGCGGCAGGCGGGGTTCGACCTGCCGGGCGACATCCTCACCGAGGCGGAGGCCGTCGCGGCCATCTCGGACGCGCTGCGCAAAAAGGGGGTGGGCGCCAGATGATCGCAATCAAAACGGAGGAGCTCACCTACACCTATTCGGCCGGCACCCCCTTCCAGAAGACGGCCATCGACCATGTGAACCTCGAGATCGAGCAGGGGGAGTTCGTCGGCGTCATCGGGCACACCGGCTCGGGAAAGTCGACCCTCATCCAGCACTTCAACGGGCTTTTGAAGCCCACCTCGGGCCGGGTGCTCATCAACGGGACCGACCTGTGGGCCAAGGAGACCAACCTGCGGGAATACCGCTTCAAGGTGGGGCTGGTGTTCCAGTACCCCGAATACCAGCTCTTTGAGGAGACGGTCTACAAGGACATCGCGTTCGGACCGGTCAACATGGGGCTCTCGCCCGCGCAGGTGGACGAGCGGGTGCGCGAGGCCGCCAACTTCGTCGGCCTGCGCGACTACCATTTGCAGAAATCGCCCTTCGAGCTTTCGGGCGGGCAGAAGCGCCGGGTGGCGATCGCGGGGGTGCTCGCGATGAACCCGGACATCCTCGTGCTCGACGAGCCGACCGCGGGGCTTGACCCCAAGGGGCGCGACAGCATCCTCGGACAGATCAAGCGCTACCACCGGGAGCGGGGCAACACGGTGCTGCTCGTCTCCCACAGCATGGAGGACATCGCGCGCTACGCGCGCAAGGTGCTCGTGCTCAACCGCTCGGGCGTCGCGATGTACGACGACGTGGCGAAGGTCTTCTCCCGCGCGGAGGAGATCACGAGGATGGGCCTTTCGGTGCCGCAGGTGACCCGCATCTTCATGGGTCTGCGGGAGGAGGGCTTCCCGGTGAGCGAGAGCGTCTACACGATGGACTACGCGCGCGAGGAGCTGCTTTCGCTGCTCGGAAAGGGGGCGGGGAACCATGCTTAAGGATATCACGATCGGCCAGTATTTCCCCGGGACCTCCCCCATCCACAAGCTCGACCCGCGCATGAAGATCGTGCTCACGGTCGCGTACATCATCCTGCTCTTTACCGCGCAGAACGCGGTGGGGCTCGCGGTCGGGGTGCTCTTTCTCGTGCTCGTCTACGGGATCTCCAAAATCCCGCCGGTGATGATCCTGCGGAGCTTAAAGCCCGTGGTGCCGATCATCGTCTTCACCTCGGTCCTCAACATGTTCTTCATCGACGGCAGGGTGCTTTTCCAGTGGTGGATTTTAAAGCTCACGGCGGAGGGGGTCAAGACCGCCGTATTCATGAGCGTGCGCATCGTCTGCCTGATCGCGGGCACCAGCCTGCTGACCTACACGACCTCGCCCATCGCGCTCACCGACGGCATCGAGCGGCTCTGCAACCCGCTCAAGCGCTTCAAGCTGCCGGTGCACGAGCTCGCGATGATGATGACGATCGCGCTGCGCTTCATCCCGACCCTCATCGAGGAGACCGACAAGATCATGTCGGCCCAGAAGGCGCGCGGCGCCGACCTCGAGAGCGGCGGGCTCATGCAGCGGGCGCGCGCGCTCATCCCGATCCTGATCCCGCTCTTCGTGTCGGCGTTCCGCCGCGCGGACGAGCTGGCGCTCGCGATGGAGTGCCGCTGCTACCGCGGCGGAGAAGGCCGTACCCGCATGAAGCAGCTCAAGATCCACCCGCGCGACGTGTGGAGCGCCGTCTTCGTGGGGGCCTGCCTGGTCTTCATCGTCCTTTCCAATCTTTACGGGGCCCGGGTTTTGGAGCAGCTGGGCCTGCTGCTTCGTTCTGTCTAGCGGGGAGGTGACGGGGTTGCGCCATCTGCTTTTGACCCTGCGCTACCGCGGCACGAATTACCACGGCTTCCAGGTGCAGCAAAACGCGCTTTCCGTGGCACAGGTGGTACAGGACGCGGTGGAGGCGGTGTTCGGCGCGCGGCTCGACGTGAAGGGCTGCTCCCGCACCGACGCGGGGGTGCACGCCAACCGCTTCGCGCTCGCCCTGCGCACCGAGAGCGGCATCCCCTGCGACGCGGTGGTGCGCGCGATGAACGTGCGCCTGCCGGAGGATATCGCCGTGACCGGCTGCCGCGAGGTGCCGGAGGAGTTCCATCCGCGCTACTCCTGCACCGGCAAGCGGTACCTCTACAAGATCTACAATTCCCCGGTGCGCGACCCGTTCCTGAGCGGTCTCGCGCTCCACTGGAAATACCCGCTCGACGAAAATGCGATGGACGCGGCGGCGCGGCAGTTTATCGGGACGCACGACTTCGCGGCGTTTTGCAGCGCGGGCGGCTCGGTGGAGGACACGGTGCGCACCATCACCGCCGCGTCGGTCGCGCGCGAGGGGGCGCTCGTCACCTTCTCGGTCACGGGCGGCGGCTTTCTCTACAACATGGTCCGCATCATGACGGGCACGCTGCTGGAGGTTTCGCGCGGGGCGCTCGCCCCCTCCGACATCCCCCGCATCCTCGCGGGCCGCGACCGCGCCGCGGCCGGTCCGACCGCCCCGCCGCACGGGCTCTACCTCGACGCGGTATTCTACTGATTTCAGCTTCACGGGAGGAAAACCGATGGCACAGTTAACCGATCTTGAAAAGGTGCGCCGCCGCCGCGCACGGCGCCGGATGGTGCGGAGCCTCTTCATCCTCGCGCTTTTCGCGGCGGTGGTCTTCCTCTGCGTGACGGTCATCCGCCAGGCGGGCGATCTTGACCTCAAAACCGCCTACAGCGACCTCCGGGCGGGGATGGCGTCGGGCGACGGATATCCCGTCTCTCTGCCGGGCGGGCAGGTGACGGAGCTCGAGAGCGCGGGGGACGCGCTCGTGATGCTCACCGACACCAACCTCTACACCTACAATTCCTCGGGCGGGCAGATGCTGGGCGTGCAGCACGGCATGGCCAGCCAGACCCTCAAGACCGCCCGCGACCGCATCCTGCTCTACGACCCGAGCGCCGAAAAGCTGGCGGTCTACTCCAAGTCGGCGCAGCTTTCGTCGGTCACGACCGACAGCCAGATACATACCGCGGACCTCGCCACCAACGGCAACTTCGCGGTCGTCACCGGCGCGAACGACGCGCTCGCGCGCGTCATCGTCTACAACCGCGGCGCCGAGGAGATCTTCCGCTTCTCGGGGAACACGCCGATCATCAGCATCTCGCTGGCCGACAACCGCGATACGATGGCGGTCGGGTTCGTGGACGCGTCGGACGGCAAATACCTCTCGAGCATCCGGAAATTTCAGTTCAGCTACCAGGAGGGGGACACCGGCCGGGTCGACCTGCCGGGCGAATTGCTCCTGATGGTCGACTACCGCAGCGCGAGCGCGATCCGCGCGCTGACCGACCAGCGGGTCATCCTCTTTGACGGCGACCTGCGGGAGACGGCGTCCTTCGCCTTCGGCGAGACGGTGCTCGACCGCTACGCCGATTCTCCCGACGGCAGGCTGGTGCTCGTGCTTGGCAACTACGACAAGGAGAAGCGCCTCTCGGTGGTGACCCTCGACCGCGATTTCAACGAGATCGGGCGGTTTACCATCGACTACAACATCTCGGGCGTCAAGGCGGACAGCGACTACATCTACCTGATGGCCAAGGACCGTCTGCACATCCTCGGCTTCGACGGCGCGATGGCGGCGTCGGTGCAGATCAACAGCTTGAGCCAGATCCAGCCGGTCGGCGGCAAGCTCTACTACACGACCGACACGGCGATCAACGTCATCGACATCGGCGAGATCGCGCCGCCCGCCTCCTCCGGCAAGGAAGCGCCCGCCTCCTCCGGGGAGGAAAGCGCCCCCGCGGACGAGGACGACGGCCCTTCCGGGGAGGCGTCTTTGCAGCCGTCCGGGGAGGAAGCGCCTTCGGAAAGCGGCGGGGACGCGGAAAACCTCCAGCCGGATTCGGCGCCTGAAAGCGCTTCCGAGCCGGAATCCGCCCCCGAAAGCGCGGCCCCTTCCGGGGACGCCTCGTCGGGCGACCTTCTCAACTACGACGACCTCGCGCCGGGAGGCTGAACCGATTTGTAAATTTGCGGCAGATTTGGTATAATGGCCGCAGCGGCCATGACGCCTGTGCGGAGCGCTTTTTGCTGCGGCGCTCCCGCCGCGCGTCCCGCGCCGGTGGGCGCACAGCCGCAGGAAAGGGAATCTATGGACATTGCAGCCATTTTATTGGATATCGCCGCCGTCACCATCGTGGTTTATTGCGCGCACGCGGCGGCGAAAAAGGGCTTTTTGCGCACGGTCATCCAGATGGTCGCCTATGTCGCGATCATTCTCGCGGCCTCCTTCTTCAGCCGCGCGGCCGCCCCGGTCGTCTATGACCGGGTGGTAGAGCCGATGATTACCCACCGCCAGGAGGCGCCGCGCGAACCCGGCGGAGCGGACCTCATCTCCTACGGGCGGGCGGGGATGCTCTCGGCGCTCGACGACGGCCTCGGCGCGCTGGAAAGCGGGCTTGACTCGATGAAGGAGATGCTGCCCGACGAGTTCGACCCGCAGGCGCTCGCCGACGGGATCGTGGAAGAGCTGGCGGACGCCACCCTGCGTCCGCTCATGGTCAGCGCGATCGGCATGATCGGGTTCGTGCTGCTCTTCTCCATCCTGTCGATCATCGCGAACATCCTGCTCTCCACGCTGGGGATCGTCAACCACCTGCCGGTGGTCGGCCCGATCAACGCGCTGCTCGGCGGCGCGGTGGGCGTCCTCGAGGGGGTGCTGCTCGTGTGGGTGTTCGCCTTCCTGCTGCGGGGGCTGCTGGGCATCTATCCGGAGGGCTGGTGGATCTTCCGCGCCGACACGATCGGCCACACCTTCCTGTTCCGCTATTTCGCCGATCCCACGCTGCTGGGGCAGCTTGCATAAGCCGTTTGGCCTCCGACGCCAGAGAGAGGGTTGACCGCCATGAAAATGAATGTTCCGAACGCGCTGACCGTCCTGCGGATCGTGCTGATCCCGCTCTTTTTGTGGCGGTTCCTGACCGCGCAGACGCAGCTGCAATTCTACGCGGCGGCGCTGATCCTCGGGGTTTCGGCGCTCAGCGACACGCTCGACGGCTATATCGCGCGGCGCTGCAACCAGATCACCCAGCTCGGCAAAATCCTCGACCCCATCGCGGACAAGCTCACCCTGGCCTCCGTCGTCGCGGCGCTGTGGATTACGAAGCCGCACCTCTGGCCACTCTACGCGGTCTTCATCCTCAAGGAATTCCTCATGCTGGTCGGCGGACTGCGCCTGCACCGCAAGCGGGTCACCATCGAGGGGGCCAAGTGGTTCGGCAAGCTCGCGACCGTTATGTTCTACGTCATTATGATCACGATCGTGGCCTTCCCGTCGCTGAGCGACGGGACCATCCTTGTGATGCTCCTGCTGCTGCTCGTCTTCATGCTCTTCTCGCTGCTGCGGTACGGGGTGATGTTCTGGGGGATGCTGCGTTCCGCCAAAAAACGGTAAACTACACCAAAATCGTATGATTATTTATGACGCGTTAATATGTTGTTCACAACGGGCATATACAATATAGTCTGGTAGATTCTATTTCCGTTTGTGAGAAAAGGTGAAAAATCTGATGGATATGATGTGTACAAGATGCAAGAAACGCCTGGCGGTGGTCTTCATGACCCGCCTTGACGGGGATAAAACGGTCAACGAGGGGCTCTGCCTGCGCTGCGCGAAGGAGCTCGGGCTCAAGCCGGTCAGCGACCTGATGGAGAAGATGGGCATCACCGACGACGAGTTGGACAGCGTCTCCGACCAGATGATGGATATGTTCGGCGCGGACGGCGAGAACGGCTTTGAGATGGGCGGCGCGCAGGCGCTGCCGCCCTTTCTGCAAAACATCCTCGGCGGCGGGCTGGTGCCGCAGGAGCCGAAAAAGGAGGAGCTTCCGCAGGAGCCGCCCGCGCGGCTGCGCGAGAAGCCCAAGCCCCCGCGCAATAAGCGCGGCGCCCCCGAAAAAAAATACAAGCACCTCGACGCCTACTGCGACAACCTGTCGCTCAAGGCGGAGCAGGGGAAGATCGACCGGATCATCGGACGAGACCGGGAGATCGGCCGCGTCATCCAGATCCTCAACCGCCGCACCAAGAATAACCCCTGCCTGATCGGCGAACCGGGCGTCGGCAAGACGGCGGTTGCCGAGGGGATTGCGCAGCGGCTGGCGTGCGGCGACGTGCCCTTCCGCCTCGCGGACAAGAAGCTCTACCTGCTCGATCTGACGGCGCTCATCGCGGGCACCCAGTTCCGCGGGCAGTTCGAGAGCCGCGTCAAGGGGCTCGTCGAGGATATCAAGGAGGCGGGCAACGTCATCCTCTTCATCGACGAGGTCCACAACCTCGTCGGCGCGGGCGATTCGGAGGGCTCGATGAACGCCGCGAATATTTTGAAGCCCGCCCTCTCCCGCGGGGAGATCCAGGTGATCGGCGCGACCACCTTCAACGAATACCGCAAGAACATCGAAAAGGACGCCGCGCTCGAGCGCCGCTTCCAGCCGGTGACGATCGAGGAGCCCTCGATCGGGGAGTCGGTCGAGATCATCAAGGGGATCAAGAGCTACTACGAGCAGCACCACCGGGTGGTGGTCAGCGACGAGCTGGCGCGCATGACCGTCGTGCTGTCCGAGCGGTATATCACCGACCGCTTCCTGCCCGACAAGGCGATCGATCTGCTCGACGAGGCCTGCTCGGCCGCCGTGCTGCGCAACGCCGACCTCGCGGAGTACGACCGCCTGATGAAGCAGGACGGCGACGTGACCGAGCAGCTCGAGGAGCTCGAGGCGTCGACCGACGAGCCCGATTACGAGGCGATCGCGCGGCTGCGCGGGGAAAAGATCGTCATCGATGAAAAGCTCAAGGAGGTCGGCCCCAGGGCGCTGGCCCAGCCGGTGACGGGGGACGACCTCGCCAACGTCATCGAACTGTGGACGGGCATCCCCGCCGCCAAGATCCGCGAGACCGAGCTGCGCCGGGTGGCCCGGCTCGAGCCCGCGCTCAAGGAGAAGATCATCGGGCAGGACGAGGCGGTCGAGCTGGTGAGCGCCGCCGTGCGCCGCTCCCGCGTGCAGATTTCCGCCCGCCGCCGCCCGGCCTCCTTCATCTTCGTCGGCCCGACCGGCGTGGGCAAGACCGAGCTGGTCAAGGTGCTCTCCAAGGAGCTCTTCGATTCGGCCGACCCGCTCATCCGGCTGGACATGTCCGAATTCATGGAGAAGCACACGGTCAGCCGGCTGGTCGGCTCGCCCCCGGGATACGTCGGCTACGACGAGGCGGGGCAGCTCACCGAAAAGGTGCGCCGAAAGCCCTATTCGGTCGTCCTCTTCGACGAGATCGAAAAGGCCCATCCCGACGTGCTCAACATCCTGCTGCAAATCCTCGACGAGGGGCGCATCACCGACGCGCACGGCAGGGTCTGCTCGTTCGAGAACACCGTCATCGTCATGACCTCCAACGCGGGCAGCGAGCGGCGCGAAGGCGCGCTCGGCTTCAACCGCACCGAGGGGGAGGCCTCGAAGGAGAAGGCGCTCAAGGCGCTTTCCGAGTTTTTGCGGCCGGAGTTTCTGGCGCGCGTCGACGAGGTGGTCGTTTTCCGCCCGCTCGACGAGGGGGATTTCCGCAGGATCGCCGGGCTGATGCTCGGAGAACTCAAGGACCCGCTGGCCGAGAAGGGGATCAAGTTCGGCTGGGACGACGAGGCTGCGGCGCTCATCGCCCACAAGGCGTACGGCAAGCGCAGCGGCGCGCGCGACCTGCGCACCGTCATCCGCAAGGAGGTCGAGGACGCCATCAGCCTGCGTCTGGTCGACGACCCCGACCACGTCCCCGCGCTGATGAAGCTGGCCGTCGAGGACGGCGGTCTGAGGCTTATCTACCAGTAAACAAAAGCGGCGCTCACCGGAAGGTGAGCGCCGCTTTTTGACTGCCGTCAGCCGGCCGCATCCTGCCCGGCGGTCACGGCGGGCAGGCTTTGGAGCAAATCAAAGAGCGCGAGCGCGTCGATGTTGCGCGCCATAACGCGGATCGTGACGCCGTCTTTGCAGAGCACCGAGAAATCGGCGGCCACGTGTTCGTCCCCCAGCTCCCGGTGGTCATACACCCGACGCGCGAGCACCTGCGGGGAGAGGTCCTCCGCGCGAAAGAGGGGGTGGTCGAAGGTTTCCAAATATTCTTCGGGCACGCTGTCCGCCCAGGGGATTTCGTAGAGGTGCACGTCGTAGCTCTCGACCGCGTCGACGTCGACGGTGCGTTCCCCGTCGCCCGGCTCCGCGCGGGAGGCCGAAAGGACGAGCTCGCGGTAATCGGCGTTGCCGACCGCCTGCTCAAAGCTGATGAAGAGGGAGTCCGCGCCGCGGTGGGCCTCACGCACGGCAAACCCCTCGACAAGCTCCCGCGGGACGCAGCCGCCGAAATCGGGGTCGGCGAGCGCCTCGGCGTAGGTGAGGCCCCGGATGCCGGAGGGGAGGACGTCCACGTCGGTCACCGCCGCCGGCGCGGAGGTCTCCGCTTTCGACGACGCGCCGTCCGTCCCGGAGCCGGCTTCGGGCGCCTCCGGCTCTGGCGGCGCGGAGGGAGCGCCAAATGCGGCGGACTCCGGCGCGGAGGACGCGGCCGGCGTGGATGCGGGATGGGCGCAGCCGGTCAAAAAAAGCGTCAATGCGAGCAGTACAGCAACGGTCCGGTTCATCGGATCAGCCCCTTTTCATCTTTCTGACATAGAAGTGCCGGAAAAGCCCGGTTTTTCTGCGCCCCGCCGGGAATTTTCCCGCGCGGGCGCGGCGCGTATAAAATCCGCCGTCTCCCGCCAACAATAGAGGTAACGAAAAGGCAAAGGAGACGGCTTATGGGAAGAAGGGCGGTCGGCGTCTATGCGGCGCTGGTGCTGATATTTACGGGGATGATCTGCCGCGTGTACGCGCTTTCGATGGGGGGCGCGCTCGCTTCGGCGGCGAACACCCAGAGCGCGTTCGTGCTCGATGTGGACAACACGCGCGGCGTCATTTACGACTGCAACCTCAAGCCCCTTGTGGGCACGGAGGTGCGCAAGCTGGCGGCGGTGCAGCCCTCGCCCGAGGCGTTCACCGCGCTTGCCGAGGCGGGGGAGCAGGTGCCTGCGGGCGCCTCGCAGACGAAGCCTTACCTGCTCCCGGTGGAGGAGGAGGTCTACGCCAAGGGGGTCGAGATGATCGACGCGGTGGAACGCTACGGGGACGAACAGCTCGCGCCCCACATCGTCGGCTACCTCAACCCGGAAAAGACGAACGGCGCGGCGGGCATCGAGATGGCGTACGACGACCTGCTCAAGCAGTATGACGGCAGCCTCAAGCTGCGCTACACCCTTGACGCGGCGGGACACACCCTCACCCTCAACCCGCCCGAGGTGCTGCGGGACAACTACAAGAGCGAGGGGGGCGTCGCGCTCACCCTCGACGCGGACTTCCAGCGGATCGCCCAGCGGGCGATGAAGGGGGTCGAAAAGGGCGCGGCGGTGGTGATGGACGTCGCCACGGGCGACGTCAAGGCGTCCGTCTCGGTGCCGGCCTACGACGCGAACGACCTCGCGGCAAGCCTGCAGGACCCCGACAGCCCGTTCGTCAACCGCGCCTTCTCGCAGTATAACGTGGGCTCGACCTTCAAGCTGGTGGTGGCGGCCGCCGCGCTCGAAAGCGGTGTGAGCCGCTACGAGCGGTACACCTGCGAGGGGTACGCGGACGTCGGCGGGCATATCTTCTACTGTCACTGGCGCAACGGGCACGGCAACATCGACCTCAAGAAGGCGATCGAGATCTCCTGCAACCCCTTCTTCATCCATCTCGGGCTCGAGACGGGGGGCAAGAACATCGTCTCGATGGCGCGGGAGATCGGATTCACCCGCGCCGCCCAGTTCACCGACGACATCCGCACCCAGAGCGGGACCCTGCCCTCCGACGCGGAGCTCGAGAGCGACGCGGCCGTCGCAAACCTCTCCTTCGGGCAGGGCTCCCTCACGGCCACCCCCATCCAGATCGCGCAGATGGTGTCCACCACGGCCAACGGCGGCTTCGCGGTGACGCCCCGGCTCGTCGAGGGCTTCACCGACGACGGGAAGACCTACTATGAGCATACGGCGGCCTATGCCCCCAGTCGCGTCTTTTCCAAGCGCACCTCCGACATCCTGCGGGAGACGCTGGTCAACAACGTCGAGGTGGGCAGCGGCGTCAAGGCCAAGCCGACGGTCGCCGGCGTGGGCGCGGGCGGCAAGACGGCCTCCGCCCAGACGGGCATCTACCTGGAGCCGGGTGTGGAGGAGAGCGAAGTCGTACACGCGTGGTTTGCGGGCTACTTCCCGGCGGACACCCCGAAATACGCGGTGGTCGTGCTCGTGGAGGACGGCAAATCGGGCGAGGACACCGCCGCCCCCATCTTCCGCAAGATCGCGGACGGCATCCTGGTCACCGAGCTGCAACGGCAGGGAAAATAGACGGGAAATCCCCTCCGCCCTGAAAGAAAATCGCCGGGGATGGGCATTTTCGTATGGAACCGGGGCGGGAACTGTGGTATAATGGGGGAAAATTGGCAATTCCTGTTGGGAGGGTACACACATGAATCCTTACGTCATCGTTACCGACTCCTGCGCGGATATGGTCCCGGGGTTTGCGGCCGAGAACCACATCGTGGAGCTGGAACTGACTTACACGATCGGCGGCGTCACCAGGCCCTGCAACGATCCGTCGCTTTCCCGCCCCGCCTTCTACGACATGGTGCGGGCGGGCGAGATGCCGATCACCGCGCAGGTGAACATCGAGGACGCCGTTCGCGCGCTGACCCCGCTGCTCGACGCGGGCAGCGACCTGCTCTGCATCATGTTTTCCTCCGCGCTCTCCGGCACCTACAATAGCGTCCGCCTCGCTGCCGAGGAGCTCGCGCCCCAGTATCCCACCCAGCGGATCATCGTGCTCGATTCCCTCGCCGCGTCGGCGGGGCAGGGGATGCTTGTGGCGCGCGCCGTCATGTACAGGGAGCAGGGCCTCAGCCTCGACGAGAGCGCCGAGCGGATCAAGGAGGATATCCCCCGCCAGGCGCATCTCTTCACCGTGGACGACCTCAACCACCTCCACCGCGGCGGGCGCGTCTCCAAGACGGCCGCCGTGTTCGGGACGATGCTCGGCATCAAGCCGCTCCTCCACGTCGACGACGCGGGCAGGCTCATCCCCACCGGCAAGGTGCGCGGCCGCCGCAACTCCCTGCTGGGGCTGGTGGAGGGCATGGCGCGCCAGATGGACCCGGAGAAATGCGACCGGTTTGCCATCAGCCACGGCGACTGCATCGACGACGCCCAGTTCGTGGCCGACGAGGTGTGCCGGCGGTTCGGGCTCAAGGACTATACGATCAGCTATGTCGGCCCGGTCATCGGCGCCCACTCGGGCCCCGGGACGGTCGCGCTCTTCTTCTACGCCAAGCACAAGTAAAATCCAATCTTGAAATTTTCCCAATACCGTGCTATAATATCCTAGTTCAGCATACGCAAGACATTGTGTGCCCAGACATGCGGGTATGCGGGTCCTGTGCGACAGAGCGCCGTGAACCATGTCAGGCGGGGAACCGAGCAGCATTAAGCGGTTGTGATGTGTGCCGCAGGTAATCTGCATGTCCGCATATGTGGGCACACAGTTTTGCGTTTTTTTCTTCTTACGGAAAGGTGGTGGGAATCGATGTACCAGGCGCTCTACCGCAAATGGCGGCCGAAGACCTTCGACGAGGTGGTCGGGCAGGAGCACATCACCGCGACCCTCAAGAACGAGGTCGCCGCGGGCAAATTTTCCCACGCCTACCTCTTTACCGGCTCGCGCGGGACGGGCAAGACCACCTGTTCCAAGATCGTGGCCAAGGCGGTCAACTGCGAGCGCCCGGTGGACGGCAACCCCTGCAACGAATGCGCCGCCTGCCGGGGGATCGACGACGGCTCGGTGCTCGACGTGGTCGAGATCGACGCGGCCAGCAACAACGGCGTGGACAACATCCGCCAGCTCCGGGAGGAGGCGTATTTCCTCCCGGCCTCGGTCAAATACCGCGTCTACATCCTCGACGAGTGCCACATGCTCTCGCCCGGCGCGGTCAACGCCCTGCTCAAAATCCTCGAGGAGCCGCCCGCGCACGTCATTTTTATCCTCGCCACCACCGAAATCCACAAGGTGCTGCCGACCATCCTCTCCCGCTGCCAGCGGTTCGACTTTAAGCGCATCAAATCCCGCACGATCGCCGACCGTCTGCTCCATGTGGCGGGCGAGGAGGCGCTCTCCCTCGCGGACGACGCGGCGCTGCTCATCGCGCGGCTGTCGGACGGAGGGATGCGCGACGCGCTGTCGCTGCTCGACCTGTGCGCCTCCTACGGAAAGGAGATCACCCTTTCCACCGTCACCGAGGCCGCCGGGCTTGCCGGGCAGTCCCACCTCTTCGACCTCGCCGACGCGGTGAACGGGCGCGACCCCTCCGGGGCGCTCGCCGTCATCGGCAGGCTCAGCGAGAATTCCATCGACTTTTCCCGCCTCTGCGAACAGCTTATCGGCCACTATCGCGACCTGATGATCGTCAAGACCGTCCGCGAACCGGACGACCTCGTGCAGGGCACGCCGGAGGACCTTGAACGGCTGCGCGCCCAGGCGAAGGACCTGCCGCTCACGCGGATTCTCTATTCCCTCGACCTGCTTGGCGACACGCTGGGCAGGCTCTCCCGCACCGCCTTCAAACGCACCGAGCTCGAAATGGCCGTCGTAAGGCTGTGCGACGAGCAGATGGGCGGCGGACTGGAAGCGCTGGGCGAACGCCTCGAGAAGCTCGAACGGGCGGTACGGACCGGGGCCCCGGCGCGCGCGCCGGAACCGGACGCGCCGCGCGGGACGGCGCCGGAGCCGCCCGTGGCGGCAGCGGCGCCCACGGCCGGGGCACGCCCCGCGCCCGAACAGCGCGCCGAAAAGGCTGAGGGAAAGAGCGAGGTTTCGCCTTTCAGGGATTGGGCGAAGGTGCTTTCGGAGCTGGGCAGGCACAACGGCGCGCTCTGCGGCGCGATGACCGGGTCGCGCGCCTTCACGAGCGGCGACCTCATGCTGATCGACTGCGAAAGCGACTTCTTCCGCACGCTGTTGCGCACGAGTCCCGCCGCGAAGGAGAGCCTGCGCGACGCGATCTTCGCGGTGACGGGGCAGAAGTTCAGCCTCGGGCCCTACAACGCCAAAAAACACGCGGTTGCCGAAGTCTCCGCCGACCCGCTTGACGGGCTTCTCAAAAAGGCGAGCGACCTGGGCGTGCCGGTGGAACTGAAATAAAAAGGAAACAACAGGTTGGAGGAATCGGAACCATGAAAGCAAGACTGCCACAGGGTATGGGCGGCGGCCCGCAGAATATGAACGCCATGATCCGCCAGGCGCAGAAGATGCAGGAGGACATGAAGAAAAAGCAGGCCGAGCTCGAGGAGATGGAGTTCAAGACCACCGCGGGCGGCGGCATGGTCGAGGTGACGATGACGGGCAAAAAGGAGCTGCGCGAGCTGGTCCTCAAGCCGGAGGTCGTCGACCCCGAGGATATCGAGATGCTGCAGGATCTGATCGTGGCCGCGGTCAACGAGGCCATCCGCACGGTGGAGGACACCTCGGCCGCCGAGATGGAGAAGATCACCGGCAGCCTGCAGGTCCCGGGCATGTTCTGAGCGGATCATGGCATATAACGTAATACCGCTCACCAAGCTGATCGAGCAGTTTGAGCGGCTGCCCGGCATCGGGCGCAAGACGGCGCAGCGGCTGGCGTTTTACGTGCTGAACCTGCCGCGCGAAAAGGCGCAGCAGTTCGCCGACGCGATCACCGAGGCGCACGACAAGATCAAGAAATGCCGCGTCTGCCAGAGCCTCACCGAAGGGGAGCTCTGCCCGATCTGCGCCGATTCGGCACGGGACGGGAGCGTCATCTGCGTGGTCGAGGACTCGCAGGACGTGCTGGCGTTCGAGCGCACGCGGGAATACCACGGGCTCTACCATGTGCTGCACGGGCTGATCTCGCCGATGGACGGGATCGGCCCCGATCAGCTCCACATCAAGGAGCTGCTCGCGCGCATCGGTTCGGGCGAGGTGAAAGAGGTCATCATGGCCACCAATCCCACCGTCGAGGGGGAGGCCACGGCGATGTACCTCGCGCGGCTGCTAAAGCCGATGGGCGTCAGGGTGACGCGGCTCGCCTACGGCATCCCGGTCGGCGGCAACCTCGAATACGCCGATGAGGTGACCCTCTACCGCGCGCTCGAGGGGCGCAGCGAAATCTGACGGCTACATAGACTATTTCCCGGTTTGCGGACCATACTAAAAGAGCGGCTGTCCCGCCGCCGGGGGAGATGGATCAAAGATGCGGCTCGACCGCGAGGAATTTAAAAGGATCATCAAATTCGGGGTCACCGGCGCGGCGAACACGCTGATCGATTTCGGCGTCTATACGCTGCTGGCGGTCGCGCTTGGATTGAGCGTGCCGTTTTCACAGGTGTGCGGCTATTCGGCGGGGATGCTTAACAGCTACCTTGTCAACCGCAGCTGGACCTTCCGGACGGGGGATCGCTTTTTCAGCCTCCAGCTCGTGCGGTTCATCGTGGGGAACCTGGCGGTGCTGCTGCTCAGCGTACTGCTCATCAACCTTTGCACCGTGCAGCTGGGGCTCGGCAAGCTGACGGCCAAACTGGTCGTCACCTGCTTTACGCTGGCGGTGAATTTCCTCATCAGCCGGCTGTGGATTTTTAAAGGACAGAAGTAACCGGACAAAAGGGGGTGCGGGCGTGGAAAAAGCGTCCACCAAAACCATCACGCTCAACCGCAAGGCGCGGCACGACTACTTTGTGGAGGACAGCTTCGAGGCGGGGATCGAACTCTTCGGCACCGAGGTCAAATCCCTGCGCAAGGGCGCCTGCAACCTCAAGGACAGCTGGTGCGACGTCGTGGACGGGGAGCTCTACATCAAGCAGATGCACATCTCCCCCTACGAGCAGGGCAACATCTTTAATAAGGACCCCTACCGCCCGCGCCGCCTGCTCATGCACCGGCGGGAGATCCACCGGCTGGCCGGGCTTGTCGCGCAGCAGGGCTATACGCTCATCCCGCTTTCCCTCTATTTCAAGGGATCGCGCGTGAAAGTGCAGCTGGGGCTCTGCAAGGGTAAGCAATTGCACGATAAACGCGCCGATATGGCCAAGAAAGCCGCTCAGCGGGATATTGACCGCGCCCTGCGCGATAGACAAAAGGCGTAAACTCTGGTATAATAGGCACAATCCCATAGAGATCGTGACAAAATGGCCATGGGGAAGGCTTTCCCCACCGATACGGGGCCGTAAAGGTTTCGACGGGGGTCATGAAGTACGGGTAGCGAGTAGAGGAGCATGCACCTCTATAAAAGTATGACGTTTTTAAATTAGACGACAACAATAATTTAGCTTTTGCGGCTTAATTAAGCCGTCGTTCTGCCGCGGAGTACCACGGCCGCGGACAGAGCGTCGATTAGTGGTGAACGATCCGTCTGAGCGCCTCGTAGGGCTGGATTGTATTCGGGGCTACCAAGCTGCGCAGCCTGCCGGACGGCGGCGCGGCAAGGGAATTTAAAAAGACCGGCTGCACTCGGAGAAGCCTGTATGGACTGGTTTTCGGACAGGGGTTCGATTCCCCTCGGCTCCACCATAGTAAGGACCGCATGAACAGTACGTTTCATGCGGTCCTTTCGTTTTGAATAACCCACATATTAACCCACTTTATTGTTCGCCGGCCAAAATACTTTTAAATAACGCCTCCACGCTTTCGGCTGTCTTTCTGGCATCTCTGTCCATAAATATATCAGATATGCCTTGAACTATGTCCATGAATATGCTACGATAATTAAAATTTAGATTATTAAGCCCGTTGGCTGCCAGTGGGGCAATCAAGGCGCGATAGGGAGCAGTTGAAATGAAAAAGAGATGTTATATCTGCCTTTTCCTGGGACTGGCGCTTTTGCTCGGCAGTACCGGCTGCCGGCAGCAGATACCGGAGGCGGCGCTTTCCTCTGGGAAAACGGTGGTCACCATGATGTACCCATCGGGCCTGAACCGCTTTGAGGCGCTGGTGGAGGCCTCCTGTCAGGACATCGACCTGCAGGTGGAGCCCACCACCACGGCCATGATGAACGGGGACAGCGAGCGCCGCCTGCGCAACAGCCACGGCACCGACCTTGTGGTCACCACCCTGCCCACCGGCGACGTGAAGGGTTATATGCTGGACCTGAGCGCCACGGCCTTTTCCACCGGCTACCAGGCCACGGTGATGGACCCGGTCATGATCGAGGGCAGGACGCGCTACCTGCCCCTGCCCGGGCAGTACTCCGGCTACATCTTAAACAAAACCCTTGCCGACGGGTTGGCGGACGCGCTGCCCGCCTCCAACGCGGAGCTGATGGCGCTGCTCGACGCCGGCAGGGAACAGGGCGTCGGCATCGGACCGGACGGGACCATGTTCGGCATCGACACCATAGGGACGGCGGCGGTGGGCTCGTACATCATCGGCACCCAGGTGCCGGACTTCCTCGGCCTGATGGACGGCATCCGGTGGATGGGCGGCGTCGAAAAGGGCACCGTCGCCTTCAGCGGGCGGTGGGACAACTGCCTGGACGACCTGGAGAGCTGTGTGGAGCGGGGCTATCTGAACGCCCAGGCCCTCTCTCTCAAGCAGACCAACGCCCTGCCGGTCAAGGACCGGATGCTGGACGGCACGCTGCTGTTTTGCTACGGGAACGCGCGGCTGTTCGCGCAGCTCTGCGGCGAGGCGGACGCCTACGAATATGTGATGCTGCCCTTTTTGAGCGGCCGGGGAAACCACCCTTGGGCCATCTCCTCCCCCGACGGCTACATCGACATCAACGCGGCGCTCAGCGAACCGGGCAGAGAGGCGGAGCTGGACGCCTGCAAGCGCGTCTTGGAGCTGCTCTCCACCCAGGAGGGGCAGGACGCCTGGATCGCCGATACCGGGGCCACCAACTCCTACCTCACCGGGTATGAGGATGCGGAAAACGAGATCCCAGCCGGCCTGGAGGACTGCGTGGAGGGCGGATATATCTACGATCTGCGGCTGCCCTCCAACATCATCCAGTACTTCGGGGAACGCATGATCTCCGTGCTGAACGGAAAGGCGGAGATGGCGGAGGCCCTGGCTGCGGTGGACGACTACTGCGTCAACGGCTCCGAGGCGGTGGACTACGACCAGTCGGTGGTGGGCAGCGTGGCGGAGGACCTGCTCTATGAAAACTACAACACCCGCCTGGAGGAGACGGCCATCGGAAACCTGATGGCGGACGCCGTGGCGGAGTACACGGAGGCGGACATCGCCGTGGTCAACGGCGGCGGCATCCGCGCCAGCCTCTATCAGGGCGACGTGCTGGGCGCGGACCTGGCCGCGGTCTGCCCCTACGCCAACACCATCGTCCTGGTGGAGGCCCGGGGCAGCGTTATCCTGGAGATGCTGAAAAACGGCATCTCCATGACCGCGCGGGACGAGGTGCCCGGCGGCCGCTTCCTCCAGGTGTCGGGGCTGCGTTACGCCTATACGCCGCAGGACGGCGGTACGCCCGCCGAGCTGCTGTCCGCGACCCTGCCGGACGGGACGCCCCTGGACCCGGACGGGCGCTATCGGCTGGCCATAAACAACTATATGGCGGGCTCTAGCGGATATTTGGACAACAACGGGGACGGCTACACGATGCTGAACCTCTTCAGCGCCGACACGCCTGCCGCAGAAGACGTCACGCTGCTGGACGACACGGGCGCGACCTATGCCGATGCGGCGCGGGCCTATTTCTACAACCACCGGGACGAGCCCATCTCCGCCAGGCTGGAGGGCCGCATCACCGTTGTGGGGAGGGAAGGATGACCATGGAGGACCTGCAGCCGCATGAGCGGAGGAAAAGGCCCAGTTTTACGGCCCTGTTTCTCGTCTCGATCATCCTCGCCTGTACCATATGCTTTTTGGGCATGATCCATTTCTCCAACACGGTCTCCCGGCAGGCCGCCATGGAAATGAGTACGCTCTATCTGCGGGAGCTGACCTCCCAGACCGTCGGCCACTTCCAGACCAGCCTGCGCGCCCAGTTCGCCCAGCTGCGCACCGCGGTGAATGCACTCTCCGACGAGGACCTGGAGGATCAGCAGGCGCTGTCGGGCTTCCTCAGACAGGTGCAGGAGTACAACAATTTCACCTTTTTGGCCTTTTTGGACGACCACGGGGAGTACCACAGCGTGGAGGGCGCCTTTCCGGCGGCCTCCAAGATCAGCTCCCTTGGCAGACTGCTGGAGGGGGAGGAGACGTTCGTCTCCTACAACGAGACAATTCTGGGGGACGATATACTACTGCTGGGCGCCACCATCCGGCCCCAGGCCTACGGAGACCGGACGTTCATCGCGGTGCTGGCGGGGCTGGATACCGTGGCATTGAACCAACAGCTGTCCCTGGAGAAGGAGGACACCCGGACCTACTCCAGCATCGTGGCGCCCAACGGGAACTACATCATTAACAACAGCTGGTACAGCGCCGACGTGCCCAAGGGCACCAACATCTTCTCCACCCTGGAGCAGTACGCGGCCTTTGACGGCGGGTACTCCCTGGAGCAGCTTCAGGCGGATTTCCGCTTCGGCGGTGCGGGGATCGCCGCCCTCTCTCTGGACGGCGGGGACTGGTATCTGCACTACGCCCCCGTACCGGAGACGGACTGGTTTATACTCACGATCGCGCCCTATGAGCTGGTGGACACCACGGTGCGCAACCTGACCTTCCGACTCAACCGGAACGCGGTCATCGTGCTGGTGATTATCCTCGCCATTTTGTCGGCGGTCTTCTTCTATTACTACGCAACCATGCGCAGAAGCGAGCGGGCCCTGCTGCGCGCGAACACGGAGGCGGAGGCTGCGCGCAGGCGGGCGGAGGCAGCAAACCTGGCGAAGAGCGAATTTTTAAGCCGCATGAGCCATGAGATCCGCACGCCCATGAACGGCATCATCGGCATGAGCGCCATCGCCGCGCAGAACATCGGCAACGACGCCAAGGTGGCCGATTGCCTGAAGAAGGTCACCCTCTCCTCCAACCACCTGCTGGCCCTGATCAACGACGTGCTGGATATGTCCAAGATCGAGAGCGGCAAGGTGGAGCTGCGCAAGGCACGGTTCGACTTCCGCTCCTTCCTGGAGAGCCTGGGCAACCTCTACTACACCCAGGCCAGAGACAGGGGCATCCACTGCGAGACCACCCTGCTCGGCGACGTGGACGAGGCCCTGGTGGGGGACTCCCTGCGCCTCAATCAGATTCTCGCCAACCTGCTTTCCAACGCGCTGAAATTTACTCCGGCCGGCGGCTTCATCCGCCTGCGGGTCTCCCGGCTGGACGGGCTGGGGGATAAGGACACCCTCTGGCTGCGGTTCGTGGTGCAGGACACGGGCTGCGGCATTGCGGCGGAGAACTTTGATAAGATCTTCCAGTCCTTTGAACAGGAAAACGCCGACGTGACCCACAAGTACGGAGGCACCGGCCTGGGGCTGGCCATCGTCAAGCGATTCTCCGAGCTGATGGGCGGCAGCGTCCGGGTGGACAGCACCCCGGGCGAGGGCAGCGCCTTCACCGTGGAGCTGCCCTTCGGCCGGGTGAAGGAACGCAGGGAACCGATCCGGTACGAGGACCTCCGCGCCCTGGTTGTGGATGACGACCCGGACGCCCGTGAGCACATCACGCTGGTGCTCGGCAAGATGGGGGTGCGCTCGGAGTCGGTGAGCGGCGGACTCCAGGCCGTCGCCCGCGTGGAGCAGGCCCACAGCCGGGGCGAGGACTTCGACGTCTGCTTTTTGGACTGGAGGATGCCGGGTATGGACGGGCTGGAGACGGCCCGCCGCATCCGCGCCGCCGTGGGCGGCGAGACCGCTATCGTCATAATTACCGCCAACGACGCCTCGGACATCGCCCAGGCGGCGGAGGGGCTGGGCGCTGCGGGCATCGTCACCAAGCCGATTTTCGAGAGCAGCCTGGCCGATGCGCTGGCCGGCCTCAGCCAGGACCGCGAGCAGCCCAGCCCGGGCGGCGGTTATGCAGACTGCGATTTCCATGGAAAGCACATCCTTCTGGTGGAGGACAATGAGATCAACCTGGAGATTGCGACGGAGCTGATCGGGATGACGGGAGCCTCTGTGGATACCGCCATGGACGGCGTGGAGGCGGTGGAACGGTTCAAGACCTCCGGCCCAGGGCAATACGACCTCATCCTGATGGACATCCAAATGCCCCATATGGACGGCTACGAAGCCACCCGCCGCATCCGGGCGCTTCAGCGCCCCGATGCGCGCAGCGTCCCCATCTTCGCCATGACGGCCAACGCCTTTGCCGAGGACGCGGATAAGAGCCGGGAGGCCGGGATGGACGCCCACATCTCCAAGCCGTTTGACATCAAGGCGCTCTATGCACAGATGAACCGGTTTATGTTCGGCCGGGAAACAGATGCGGGGGCGGAAAAATGAAAAACGTGTTATAATAGAATGGTTGAATCTGACTTGGAGGTTTTTTCATTTGCAAGTGAGCGACAAGTTGATCTGCGGATCGGTCTATGATTATTTGAGCACCCGCATTATGACGGGTCTGCTTTCTGATGGTGAAAAGCTGCCCTCAATCCTGGAGCTCTCCGACGCCTTTCACTTGGCCCCGGAGACCATTCGGGCCGCTCTTTTAATA
The DNA here is from genome assembly GCF_030825285.1 of Anaerotruncus massiliensis (ex Togo et al. 2026). Lineage (NCBI taxonomy): Bacteria > Bacillati > Bacillota > Clostridia > Eubacteriales > Oscillospiraceae > Anaerotruncus > Anaerotruncus massiliensis (ex Togo et al. 2026). Next base: position 205,122 of record NZ_JAPJQF010000001.1, on the reverse strand, counting down.
CTGGCGGAGGATGGCTATATCCGTATGGAGGCAAAACAGGGCAGTTGGGTCACCTACCAGGCGGACCGAGCCGCGCGTGAGGAGGCTGTGGCGCGCTACTACGCACAGCGGTGTGACGGGATCCAGGATCTGCGCCGCTCCGCGCCCTATCTGCTGGAGCCGCTTCTGACTCACGCGCTGCGGGAGATGGACGACAGCTGCCGGACTCGCCTGCGGGAGAACTGGGAGGCGGGGCGGAAGGATCAGATTATTTCACCCGCCATTCGGCTCTGCGCTCTGCTCCTGTCCGTTTTGAACAACTCTCTCATCCTGAATCTATTCTGGGAGGTGGACCGCTATCTCCGCTTCTCATGCCTCTCCGTTTCAGACGCCTATGATGCTGTTGCGTCCGCAATGTTTCAAAACGACCGGGATAATGAGGCCGGCCGGTCAGATAAGGTTTTGTATGACGCCGGCGGCACGATCCGCCAGATTATCGGCATCTGCCACGAGGCCCGGGGGCGTTACCCGGCGGAGGAGCAGGTCCCGTTCCACTGGACGATCTACCGGCAGCGGCGCCAGCTCTGCTATACGCTGGCGGCCCGGATCATCCGGAAAATTCCGGCGGGAGTCTATCCCATTGGGAGCTACCTGCCGCCGCTGCCGAAGATGGCGGAGGAGTTGGACGTCTCTGTACGCACCCTGCGCCGTACGCTCAGTATTTTAAGCAGCCTTGGCGTGACCCGCTCCTTCCATGGCAAAGGGACGCTGGTGTGTATGGAGGCGGAGGATATTGAATTTTCCCGCCCGGAGATCAAAGAGGGACTGCGGTATTACTGGGAGAGCCTGCAGTTTTTATCCTTGACGGCCGGACCGGTCTCGCTGCATATGCTGCGGACGATGCCGGAAGCGGACAGCGACAGCTTGACGGCGCAGTTCAATGAGATGTGTGAAAGGGACCGCTGCCACCGCTGCTTTGATATTGTTCTGAATTTTATTGCGGAGCGGTGCCCGTTGGCCATGGTGCGGGAGTGCTATGGGGCGCTCCAGGAATTTCTGGCCTGGGGATACCCCTTTACTGTCCACCGGCTGCGGAATCACAGCCTGCAAAGCGAATATGCTCAGACCATCGGGCAGGCCGCGGACTGCCTGACACACCGGGACTGGGAGGGATTTTCCGGAAAGTTCGGCGCCCTGATGGCCCGTGAGGCACGCCTTGCGGAAATGATCCTGACCGATTACTGCAAGCAGTCCCCATCTGGAGATGGTGAAAATATCTCGCCGGAAATTACCGATACGATAGAGGTGCACCCATGAAATAAATGCTGATCCGCCGGACCCGGCGCTTACTATGGCGGCTCCCTGCCTGGCGGCGGAGGCGGAGCAGGTGATCAGCTGCCAGAATTCCATCACCGCACGGTCCGGCGTCAAGCGGCTGTTCCTCAGACAAAGGCGCCCAGGAGAGTTCTTTGCCGTCGGTCTGCGAAACATCAAAGACCGAAACGACCATATTGATACATTCGGGAGAGCGTACGGTTCGCATCCGGTACGTTTCATATGGCTCTTTTTTGTTTGCGCCGGCCGCGTCCCTCACTGCGCCTTCCGGAATCCGCCTCAAAAGAAGGTCACGGCGGCGTCCAAAAGCATCAGCCCCGCGAGGGAACCGCTCAGGAGGGCGAGGGCTCTGCCGGGCAGCCTGCGCGCCGCTCGCTCCAGCAACGGCTGGAGAAGGTGGAGGATAACGAGGCCGCCGAGCCCAAACCGGACGCTCGGATTGAGCGCGATCCGCCCCTGAAAATTCAGCGGGTACGCGCGGTAGTCCCACATCCAGCCGCCCGTCGTGAATTCCATGACGTAGCTGCCGATGAGCTCGATCACCGTCGCGATGGCCCCGGCCGACGCGAAGACGAGCAGGGGCGTGACCGGAAGCTTCCCGATGCGGATGTCGCGGTCCCGCAGCCTTCGCAGGGAGAGGACCAGCACCAGGGCGCCCACCCCGTAGATCGGGCAGTAGGGCCCGAAGAGGACGCCCCGGTTGGAGAAGCCCCACCGGTATACGACGACCTCGAGAAATACCTCGTACAGCCATCCGAGGACGGAATATGACAGGAAGCAGAGAAAATACCGTTCGGCTTTGACCAGCATCCCGGCCCTCCTTTTTTGCGTGCTCCCGCCCCTCCCTGCGGGCGGGGCGGGAGCACGGAAAGATAATCCCATTATGACAGATTCCGGGCGGGAAGGGAAGCCGCGGCGGAAATTTTCCCAATTGGGGCCCGGCGGACGATTTGGGAGATCTTTCATAAAAAACCGCGTTGACATTCCGCAAAATAAGGTATATATTTATAAGTAACACAGAATTTGTCAGTTTAAAATATCAAGAAGATTTGTGACAATTCCATATTGGGCAAACCTGCCTAAAGGCGGGGACGCAAAGCTATAGGGTCTAATGCGTAAGCGATGACAGCCAGTTGCAGCACATCTGCTCCCGGAGCCCGGGGGCGTTGCTTATGTATGACTGCGCATTTTATCATTGAAAAATGAGGTGCGTATTTTTTTTGCAGTATTTTATTAGAGAGGGTAGTTTGTATGAAAACCAAGATGAAAGGGATTCTGGCGCTTCTTACGGCAGTCGTTCTGCTGTGGGGAGGCAGCCTCCCCCTGTTCGCCGCGGACGGGCAGCCCGGGGAAGAGCCGCGTGAAACCGTGGAGGCGGACCCGGTCCCCGACCCGGAGCCCCCTACCACGGAAGTCCCGGAGACGGGCGGCGCGGAAGAACCCGGCGAACCGGAAACGGATGAAGAGGACCCGCCCGCCGAACTCCCGGGAGATGCGGATTCCGGGGACGGCGGGGAAGAGACGCCGGGAGACGGCGGGCCCGCCGACTCGGTGACGGACCCGGAAGTCCCGGACGAAAGCGGGCGGACGGACCCGCCGGAGGAAACTCCCGGGGACGAGCTCCCCGAAGAGGAACAGCCGGGGGATGAGGACGGACTGGAGCCCGTGGAGGAGGAAGCCGCGGTCGCCGCGCTTTCCGAGGAGGCCGGTCCCGTCCCGGAAATTGACGGGAACCGCGTCTACGCCAACGGGGCCGCCATCACCATCCGCAAGGAGGACGGCGTGTGCTACATCTTCTACGGGACGGACGGGAAGCTGGAGCTTCCCTCTCCCGGAGGCAAAACCGTCTTCGGGGGCGGCAAGAACCGCGACGTCGACGGGGACACCAGCGTCACGCTGGACGGCGTTCCGGTGAGCGCCGTCTATGGCGGCGGTTATTCGGACGGCAGCCATTCCGCCGACGTGAGCGGCGACGCAAATATCGATACCTCCGGGAACATCATCGTGAAGACATACGGCGGCGGCTACGCGGAGGCCAAAAACGGCGACGCCAGCGCCCGTGTCCTGGGGACGGCGCGCACCGAGAACCGGGCCCGCGGCCCCCTACCGGAGGAGGGCTTCACGAAAGACGGCCATAGCGTCTATGGAGGCGGCTACGCCTATTCCAACAGCAGGAACCGTGCGGACGCCTCGGTCGGCGCCGTCTCCCTGAAGGTCCTGGAGGGGGGCGCGACCCACTTCGTTCGCGGAGGCGGCTACGCGACCGCGACGTCGGGCGGGGCGGCGGTGGCCGACGTGAACGGCCCCATCAGCATGCACCTCACCGGCCTTGACGTGCGGGAGGTCTACAGCGGCGGTTACGCCGACGGAGCATTCGCCTCCGCGACGGCGGAAAGCATCGACTGCACGGTCGGGACCTCCGAGATGATGAACTACGAATGCGGGCAGGCCAGAGAGGGGGACGCCTCCGTATCGGGGACGGCCCGGACGCTGATCAAGGACTGCCCCAATCTTTATGGTTATGTACTTGGCGGCGGCGAAGCCGGCCGCGGGGGCAATGCCTCGATCGGCCGGGTGGAGCTGACCGTTTCGGGCTCGCAGGCCCCGGTTAGTAAGGATATATTTGGCCGTATTGTCGCGGGGGTGTTTTACGGCGGCGGAACGGCCTCGGGGGCGGATTCCGACGCGTCGGTGGGGAGCGTGACCATGCTCCTGGAGGACTGCCTGATTCCGGGCGGCATCTATGGCGGGGGCGATGCGGGCGACGGAGCGGCCGCGGCCGTCGGTTCCGTCGAGCTGACCCTGGACCGCGTGAAGGGAGACCATAATCTCACGGATTACCCGGAGAATGAATATTTCTGCACCGTGATCGGCGGGACCGACAGCACGGGCGGCGACGCCTCGGTGACGGACCGCTGCGACATCACCGTTTCGGACAGCGAGGTTGAAATGATCCTCGGCGGAAACCTGCAGGAAGACATACCTGTCCCGTCGGGGACCGGAAGCGCGTCGCTGACCCTGTATGAAGGAAACAGCCAGATCGTCGGCGTGGCGCATTTCGATACGATCCGCTTGACCGACCGGCTCGACCTGAAGGGCTTTTTCACAAAGACGGGAGCCGACGACGACGCGGTCTCCCTCGAACTTCTCGGAAGCGGCTGGAACGAGGGGGCCGTCGCCGTCTCCTATGAGGCGGACGACAATGAAACGGTTCCCGCGGGGTGGTTTGCCGGCAGCGGATTCGACCTCGGCTTTTCCCGGGAGGGAAACCTGGCCGCCTGGACGATCGGGAACCTCGCCTCGGGGGATGTGATCATCGACTCGGAGATCGCCGACGGCGCGCCGAAGACGGAGCTGCCGCAGGAGCAGGCTTCCCACATCGCCTCGAGTGTCCTGACCGATAGGGAGCAGGAGCAGGTCCAGAACGGCACGACGGTGAAGATTTACCCCAAGGTGGAAAAGACCGCGCTGGCCCCCGGCGTGGAGGCGGAACTCGCGGGCAGCCTCCAGGGGGAGACGATCGGCGCGAGCCTCGACATCCAGCTCTTCAAAAAGGTCGGCAACGCGGCCCCGCAGGCCGTCCCGGAAACCACCGCGCCGATCCCGCTCGTTATCGAGCTTCCGGAGGACCTGCTCCCGCAGGCGGGCTATGAGCGTGCGTTCACGGTCATCCGCGCGCATGAGCAGCCGGACGGAAGCCTTTCCTACACGCGGCTTCCGGATACGGACAACGACCCGAAAACCGTCACCGTCCTGACCGACCGCTTTTCCCTCTATGTGCTGGCCTACACCGAATCGGAGGAGTCCCGCCCGTCCGGCGGCTCCGGGCATCATTCGTCCGGCTCCGGCTCCGGCTCGGCGGAATCCATCTGGCCGTCCGTCGAGCGGCTGATCCGGTCCGCGCCCGAGGGGCAGACGGTGCGGGCCAACGCGCGGTCGGAACAGACCGTGCCGGCGGGGATCATCCGTCTGCTGAAGGAGCACGGGGTGATCCTGGAGCTCCGCTATCCCGGCGGCGTCCTGGTTTTGGACGGCGCGTCGTTGGGGGAGGTCGCTGGGAACAAGGTGTTCTATTCCTTTGACGAGCTGAAGGACGCGGCGGGAACCGCCGCCGCGTCCGCGGAACAGCCTGCCGGGCGGGAAAAGGCAATCCCGAATACCGGAAGATGACAGCGGCGTTTTCATAGAAGGCGCCCGCCATGGGTCCCCCCATGGCGGGCGCCTTTTTCTGTCATTGCCCTCCGGACGGAAGCAGCGGATGCCCCGATATCCTGTCCGCGCGCGGGCCCGGCAGCGGGCGGCGGCCTTGACCGGCCTTGGTATAATGAGAAAAAACCGAACGGACAAAAACCCGACGATTCTGTAATCAAACGCCGAAATAACATGCCGACAACTGGACATTCTAGTAAAAATCATCAGTGGAGGAGTGAAGATCAATGATCGGCAGATACAGAATAACGGATCAGCTTTTGGATGAATTCCGCCGCCGGCTGGTCACGGAAGAAAAGAGCGAGCTTACGATCGCGCAGTATATGAGAGACGTACGGGACTTCTGCGGCTTCCTGCAAAAGGGGGAGCCGGTCGATAAGGAGGAGGCGATCGCCTACAAGGACCACCTGGTGAAGACCTACCGCTCGTCGGCGACCGTCAATACCAAGCTCGCGGCGCTCAACAAGTTCTTCGCGGCGACGGGCATGGACGGCTGCCGCGTCAAGCTGTTGAGGCGGCAGCGCCGGATGTTCTGCGAAACGGACAGGGAGCTGACCCGCGAGGAATACCTGCGGCTGCTCGAGACGGCGCAAAAAAGCAACAAGCCGCGCCTCTCCCTGATCATGCAGACCATCTGCTCCACCGGCATCCGGGTGAGCGAGCTGCGGTGGATCACCGCGCAGGCGGTGGCGGCGAACCTCGTCGAGGTGTCCGCGAAGGGCAAGCGGCGCAGGATTTTCCTCCCGCCGAAGCTGCGCGAGGCGCTCAGGGCGTATATGAAGCGGTCGGGGATCGAATCGGGGCCGGTGTTCGCGACCCGGGCGGGCCGGCCGCTCGACCGGAGCAACATCTGGCACGACATGAAAAACCTCTGCCGGTCGGCGGGGGTGGAGTCCACGAAGGTCTTCCCGCACAACCTGCGCCACCTGTTCGCGAAGGAATTCTACGCGGTGGATAAGGACGTCTTCCGCCTGGCGGATATTCTGGGGCACAGCAGCGTGGAGACCACCCGCATCTATACTGTGACCAGCGGATACGAGCATGAGCGGCGGATCAGTTCTCTCAGGCTGGTGTTGTAGCAAATCGACATAAAAAAACCACATAATCCGTATTATGTGGTGGATGATATACATATATTGACAAAATTCCCCTCCGATTTTTTTATTTTATCCTATTTTCGCGTAAAAAGCAAGAGAAAAAATCAGCGGATCCGAACGATCCGCTGATTTCAGCACGCAAAACAGACCGAAAAAGCACATTCGTGTGACTTTTTCGGTCCATGCCCCTGTCCGGGAAAACGGCAAAAACGCTCGCGGGAAGCGCCTTCTGGCGCTTCCCGTCTTCGTTTTTTCGGAAAATTCGGACGGGTCCGGTTTAACCACCACATAATACGGATTATGTAGTGCTTTTCTTTTGTTACCGCTTCTGCGCCGCAATTCCGGTTTGCACGCCGCCGGGGCGGGACCCGAAGTCTATCGTTTGCTATCCCATGCAAATAAACGAAACAGGAAAGAGGGGTTGTACTTGAAAGTTACCAAGAAACTGATTTCCCTGGCGCTGACGGCCGCGATGATCGCGACCGGCTTCTCGCTTCCGGCCTTTGCGGCGGGTTCGGCCGAAGTGATCGATCCCACCGATTACATGGGCGAAAGCTGGACCGTTTACGACCACTACGGCACAAACTGGGACGGGTCGGTCAACGACGACCTGCACCCCTATCAGGCCGCGGACAACAGCTACTCCGACGGCAAACGGGTGCAGGGCTATTTCACGGACGTGATGTCCGGGAACGATCTGGTGGTCTGCCACAACTTTGACCGCCACATCATGGTCAAGGGCGATTCCAACTCATCCAGCGTGATGTTCGCCGGCTACGGCAGGGACGCGATGGCCGACTTCATGATCTATCACTCCGCCTCCTCCGCCAAGAAGGTCGTCAGCTTCGACCTGGACTTTGCGCGGATTGACGCGCACACCCTGTCCGGTTCGATGATCTTTGTCAACGCGCAGATCGAAAACGGCACGCTGGACGGGTACATCATCTACTTCCCGGCCAACAAGGGGAGCAGCGTCCAGCTGCTGAAGGCGTCGCAGGTGAACGCGGCGGCGATGTCCGCGAGCTCCACGGTGACCTCCTTCAGCGGCGTCAGCAGGGTGGCGTCTCTTCCCGCGTACAATACGAGCTCCACCAGCAGCAAAATCCACATCGAAATGGAGATCGACCCCACCCATCTGCTGGCCTCCTACGCCCAGTACGAGAGGGTCTCCGACGGCGACGGAAACACTTCGCTGGTCGCGCAGGCCCCGGTGACGCTCTATGACGGCGGCATCGAAAACACCGGCGCGGGGATCGGCATTGGCGCGGATTACCAAAGCCATGCCTGTAGCAGCCTGACCCGCATCGAGTTCTCCGATTTCCGCATGATGTCGGGCTACACGGTCCGCTACATCCGAAACTTCCCGACCGACGCCGACCCCGTCGTGGAGGCCAGCGACACCGGCATCGACCCCGGAACGCCCTACACCGTCAACGCGGTCGTCGGCGCCACGCCGGACGTCTCTGGCGTGGCGGGCAGCGTCAACTACGATTTCCTCGGCTGGAACGACAAGACGGACGGCACCGGCACCTATTATAAGGCGGGCGACAGCTTTACTGTCAACAAGGCGACCGACATTTACGGCGTCTGGAAGAAGAGGGCCGCAGGCCTCAATTTCAGCCCCGCCGACGGGAAATGGCCGGACGGCTTCAATGAAAAGGGCGAGACCGCAAGCCTGAACGTTCCCAAGGAGATGGGCGACCCGATTACCGAGGGCGACCGGCCCGCGAGAAACCCGGAGAAGGAATGGTACGTCGTCGACGGCTGGCAGTTTGATAACGGGGCGGAAGTCCTCTTCGACGGCAGCCAGACGATGACCGGGACCTCCATCACCGTGAAGCCGATCTGGAAGGAGGACTTCAACCGGGACGGCATCCCCGACGAGGACCAGAGCAGCTTCACCGTCAGGTTCGAGGACGCCGACCACGGGACCCTTTCCGGTGAAAAGCAATTCACCGTGATTAAGACGGGCAGCGACAGGCTGGGCGACGCGGTCGAGATCAAGAAGGACGGCAAGACCCTTCCGGAGGCGAAGCCGGATTCCGGCTACGCGTTCGTCGGCTGGGATACGACCGGCGACGGCGCGGCCGACTACGCAGACAACGAGTCCCTGAAAAACGCGGAGGTCTCCGGAGAACTGACCGTCAAGCCGGTCTACGTCCCCGCCTACAACGTGAAGTTTACCTCCGGGCCCAACGGCTCGATCAGCGGAAGGGACGCCTTCGCCGTTCTGGACAGGGCGGGCAGCGCGGTCCTCGGCGACGCGGAGGGCGGCTTCAGCGCGCCCGGGACGAAGCCGAACGACGGCTACGAGTTCAAGGGCTGGGACGTTGACGGCGACGGGGCGGCAGACGTCCAGGATGACGCGCTCGCCGCGCTCCCGGTGAACGGGGACATGACGATCACGGCGGTCTTTGACAAGGGCGCCGCCGTCCAGAACGTCTGGAGCGTCACCATCGTGACCAACGGCGGGACGACCAGGGTCAAGGTCCCCGATGGCGAAAGCCTCGGCGACCGGCTGCCGACGGACGGCGACATCATCGGCTGGGTGGATGAAGGCGGCGCTTCCGTCGACAGGGACACCCCCATCACCGGCAACAAGACGGTCACCGCGCAGTACGCGCCCTCGTCCTCCGGCGGGGGATCGCCGGTTGTTCCCGCGCCTCCCAAGCGCCCCGGCAGGAGGTAACCATATCTGCACGGACCGCCGCGCGGCGGTCCAGAACAATAACAGGAGGGAAACCCTATGAGAAAGCTATTATCCGGCGTGCTGGCCGTGCTGCTGGCCGTCTCGGCGGCCGTTCCGGCTCTGGCCGCCAAGGCCGACGAGGTGCACATCTCCACCGTCAACGGCGCCATCTATTTTGACGACGGCGAGACCGTCGCCAAAAACCCGGACGGCGAAGGCGTCCCCAACACCACCGTCTATCTGGTCCTGGACACCCTGGACATCGTCCCCGGCGACCTGGCGGCGGGCCAGTTCCCGGAGGACGGCGGCGGCCTGTTCGCCGGCTGGAGCGGCGCGGGCCGGGAGGCCCTTTTGGAGGCGTTCTTTGACAAGGACCTTTTCAAATTCAAGGCGGGCAGGGGAGACGACGACAAAAAGATCATCGAGTCGATGTCCATCGCCGAGAAGCGGGTCACCGGCGGGGCGGGCAGGGACCGCGCCGTCAAGATCGTCATCAAGGACGATTACACCGACACGGAATACAAGCTCTCCCCCGAATTCACCTTCACCGCGAGGTGCGACATGGTGTATGAGTCCGGCGGCAGGCTCGTGGAGTCGAAGAACGGGACCGCCGGCTCCTCGGGCGTAAACGGCATCAGCAAGGGCACCAAGTACGTCATCTCCGCCTCCGCCCTCAAAAACGGCCCCGGCGCGGGCACCGTCCCCGGCGCTTCGCTCGAAGGCGCGATCTATATCGGCAACCGCACCGAGCGAGGCGGCGACCAGGACTGGATGGCCGGACAGGGGGGTTACGTGGTGAAGCCGGAGAGGAACGAGGACAACACGGTCACCTGGGAAAATGAGAACCATGCGATCGCAAAGCTCGAATTCTACGCGGATTCCGAGACCAAAAAGTATTATCCGAAGCTGTCCACCAGGTGGGACGACCGGGATTACGCCGAGCTGTTCGCCGACCAGGACGCATTCATCTTCGATTTCGTCGGGAACCCGTCCATCTCCTCGACCATCCGCCCCATGCTCACCCTCTACAACCCCTACTACGACTGGGACGAGGAGGAGCTGACCGCGGACCTTGAAAACATCCGCATCTATGAGGTTCAAGACGGCGAGCTGATCGACGCGACCGCGGCGTTCCGGCACGGCGAGGACGAGGACGGCAACGACGTCTTCACCCTCAAAACCCGCACGCTGGGCACCTACATCTTCGTTGAAAAAACACTGGCCGGCGAGTCGCCCGCCGCGGAACCCTCGGGTGAAAAGGAAATCCCGAACACCGGGCGCTGACCGACTTTATTGAAGGAGGAACTCTCATGAAGAAGCTCTTATCCATTGCGCTGGCGGCGGCGCTCGCCCTTTCGGCGGCGGTCCCCGTCTCGGCCGCAGGCGGCGCCGGCGCCGAAAAGGACGCCCTCGGCTATTTTACCGGGGCGATCAACGATTCCCAGTACACGGACAGCAACCCCTGGACGATCGGCCGGAGGGTCATCGTGGAGAAGGCGGACAACGCCAAGCACGAATCCGGGCACCTCGACACCGTCGTCTATGCCGGCGACCCGGGCTACGACCCGGCCAAGGACACCCTGAACGCCGGCTGGCACTATGCCGAGGGGGTAAACGGCGACTATTACACACCCAACGACCGGCTGAACGACCTGATCAAGCCCGGCGAAACGCTCTACCTGACCCTCAACCCCTTCTGGGTCTACCTCAAGTCGGACTTCCCGACCGTCGGGGACCTGCAGGACGCCGCAGGCACGCTGGAGGGGCGGTCGATCTTCGACTATGACGACTACCTCGACGTGAAAATCAAGAAGGGCGACAACGCGAAATACATCGAGTCGATCAAGCTCGTCGACAGGGAGTTTGACGCGGCGGACATCGAATTCCTGACCGACCCGTCGACGGACGGCCTGCCGGGCTATGCCGCCGGTCCCGGCATGAACGCGCATGACCGCTCCTACTACGCGCAGGTCCGGCTGAAGGATTTCCAGCAGGACAAGGAGGCCGGCGTGACCTTCAAGCTCGAGATCAAGGTCAAGAAGGACATCGACCTGAGGGGGGCGCAGGCCGCCTGGGGCAACGCCTGGTTCGGGCTCTATCCCCCCGAGAGTTACTGGCTTCCCGAGGATGTGACCACCCTCGTCCCGGGCGTCGACGTGATCCCCAAGGGCACCAAGATCACCCTTGAGAGCGACCGGCTGTGGATCAACAACCTCGTGGTGGACGCGGACGCGGACTTTGCCGCCGGCGACCGCGGGCTGATGGTCAAGCCCTCCAAAAATGACGACAACGAGATCACCTGGGAGAACGACGGCGGCACCATCGCGCGCGCCACCTTTTTGGGCGACAGCGACCCCGGCAAATTCTACGCCAAGCTCTCCACCCGCTGGGATTCCGGGATCCTGGACGGCCGGTTCGCGGATACCGACGCCTGCGTCTATGCGTTTTCCGGTAAGCCGACGATGACGGGCGTGACCCGCGTCAAGCTGGAGCTGGCCAATCCGTTCGTCGGCCGCGACGGCGAAGAGCTGATCGATCCGGAGGAGATCCGGATTTACCAGCTGATCGATGAAGACACGCTGGAGGACGTCACCGCTGAGTTCCGCTATACCGGGAACGACGGGGGCGACCTGATGTTCACCGCGAAGGACCGCACCTTCGGGACCTACGTCTTCTCTGCCGACGCGGCCGCAAAGGCGCGGGAGGAGGCCGGCAGGCCCCTGCGCGTCCCGACCGGCATCATGCTTTCCTCAAGGGCCTGAGCCCATATGGATAGGCCCCTCCGCCGTCTCTCCAAGCCTCTGTCCAATGGCGGAGGGCCGTGCGGAATGACCGGCCGGCGGCGCGGCGCGCCCTCTTGCCGCGCCGCCCGGCCGGCATTTCCCCCGGGCGCGGAACGGCGCCCGCATGACAAAATGAATCAGGGAGGCGTCCGCAGTGGAACAGGAAACGTTCATCAACTGGGAAAGGCGAAGCGTCATCGGCGCGCGCGCCCGGCTGCGCGGAAACATCGCCTGTCCGGCGCTGGAGGTGTACGGGGAGGTTGCAGGGGAGATCTCGGCCGAGGGGACCGTTCTCCTGCATCCGGGCGCGAGAGTCACCGGGAGCCTGCGGGCGGGACAGGTCGTCCTGCGGCCGGGCGCCGTGTTGACGAAAGCTCAGGGAGGGAGCCTGTGATGAAAAAGGACGGTTTGCCGGATTACGCGGCCCTGATGGTGGTGGGGGTGGACGCCTACCAGCTGGGCGTCCCGGAGGGGCGGCTGTTCAACTGCTATCTGGAGTCCTACATCCCGTTTTACGGGTTCATGGACCTCTTCCTGCGCATCGACCAGATTCTGGACGCGCTGGACCACCCGCAGGCGACGTTCGAGCGCCGCTGGCTGTCCGGGCGGGATCTGGACAACATGGCGGCCAAGCCCCCCGTCTTCCTGCCGAAATCCTCTCTGGTGCGGTATTGGGAGCCGGGCGAGCTCAAGAAGATTCTCTCCGCCAAGACCCGGTTTTATATCCGGGTGCTCTTTCGCCAGAACGCCACCTGGCAGGGCAGCGTGGAGTGGCCCGAGGGCAGGCGCAGGGTGAACTTCCGAAGCGTGCTGGAGCTGGGCGAAATGCTTCTGGAGACGCTGGAACGGATGGACAAACCGGGCAGATGGGTCTCAAGGCGGCCTGTGGACGGAGAACGGCTTCTCCGCGGCAGCCGCCCCGCAGGGGAATGACCGCCGAAGGACCGCGTGGATTTCGATCCATGCGGCCTTTTCTGCGTTTCCCGCGCCCTGCGAAATGGATTGAAACGGTCGGGCGGATGTGATAAGCTGGAGAAAACGGGGAGGGACCCCCCTCCCGGAAGGAAGGCGGAAGAGATGGATATTCTGGAGAGGGACCGCGCGGGACTTCCTGTCTCGCTGGAGGACCCCGATTACGGGGTCATCAATGAGATCATCCGGGAGGCCCACCGGCTCTCCGCGGAGCTGAATATGGGCTATCACACCCCGGAGCAGGTGCGCGCGTGGTTCGCACGGCTCACCGGGACGCCGATCGACGAGACGCTGCGCCTCTGCCCGCCCTTTTACGCAGGGTTCGGAAGGAACATCCGGGTGGGCCGCCGCGTCTTCATCAACACCGGCTGCACCTTTATGGACCGCGGCGGCATCGAGATCGGGGACGACGCGTTCATCGGGCCGAACGTCAGCCTCATCACGACCAACCACGCGGCCGACCCGGCGATGCGCAGGTGCACGGTTTCGCGGCCCATCCGCCTGTGCGGGAACGTCTGGATCGGGGCGGGCGCGATCGTGCTGCCCGGCGTCACCGTGGGGGAAAACGCGATCGTCGGCGCGGGCGCCGTGGTGACGAGGGACGTGCCGCCCAACGCCGTGATGGGCGGGAATCCGGCCCGGCTGATCAAGTTCCTCGGCAGGGACGGGGAGGCCGAACGGTAGACCGTTCCCCGCAAAGCGCGGACGCGGTTCCCGCCCGGCTCCCTTGACGGGCGGGAAACAATCAAGTATCATGGGAAAGGATATCCGCTTTTCAGCCGCGGAGGAAAGGTCGGGAGGCATTGGAAAATCAGAGGGACGCGCATGTCCGGCGCCATGAGGAGGCCAAGGCCCTCGCCAGCCGCTTGATGCACATGCATTACTGCGACGGCGACGCCGGGGGCGTGGCCTCCTTTTTTGCACCGCAGTTCACCTGGCTGGGCGCGGGGGAGGAGCAGTACCTCGCCGACCGCGGCGCGGCGGCGGAGATGTTCCGGCGGTTCGGCGGAGCCATCCCCCGCTGCGACATCCGGGACGAGGAATACGACGTGATCGAGCCGGCGCCGGGGGTCTATGTGGTGACGGGGCGGATGTGGATCACCACCGCGCCCGGCGTGAAGATGTACCTGAAGGTGCACCAGCGGGTGACCTTTGTTTTCCAGGAGACGCCGGACGGCCTGCGCTGCGCGCACATCCACTGCTCCAACCCCTATCAGGAGATGGTGGAGGAGGAGCTCTTCCCCGAAAAGATCGGCCGCCAGTCCTACGACTTCGTACAGGAGCGGCTTGCCGCGCTGGAGGCGCAGACGGTCCAGCAGAACCGCCAGATGGAAGTGGTCATGAGCTCGATCGCCGGCGGGCTGAAGATCAGCCGGGACGACGAAACCTACTCCTTCGCCTTTGTCAGCCGGGAGGCGGCCACGCTCTTCGGATACACGGTGGAGGAATTTATGGAGGCCAGCGGCGGAAGCGCCGTGGGCGCCGTCTATCCGCCCGACCTCGCGCACGCGCTCGCTGACTGCGCCGAGGCGTTCCGGGACGGCGGGCTCTCCTATTCCACCCGTTACCGGGTGCGCTGCAAGGACGGCAGCCTCAAATGGATCATCGACAGCGGGAAGAAGGCCCGGGACGCGGAAGGCAACTGGATGGTCAACAGCCTCTACCTCGACGTGACCCAGGCCGAGGAGGACTCCCAGCGCCTCCGGGAGCAGACCGCGCTGCTCACCAGCATCTACGACACCGTCCCCTGCGGGATCATCCGCTTCGTCCGCCGCAAAGGCGGGGCGTGCGACCTGATCTCCCTCAACCGGGCGGCGCTCTCCCTGCTGGGATACGGAAGCATGGAGGAGGGCCTGCGCGACTGGCACGGCGGCGTGCTCGGCTCGGTGCTGGAGGAGGACCGCGTCATGCTGCGGAAGACCTACCTGCTGCTGCACGAGGTGGGGGACCGCCAGGACCGGGAATACCGTGCGCGCTGGCGCGACGGCTCGGTCCACTGGCTGGAGGGCACCAACATGATCGTCGGCCGGACGGAGGAGGGGGACGCGGTCATCCAGCGCACTATGATCGATATCACACCGCGCAGGGCCCTCCAGCAGCAGCTCGAGCAGGAGCAGGAGATGTACCGCGTGGCCATGGAGTCCAGCTCCGACACGCTGTTCGAGTACCTTGTGGATTCCGACACCTTCATCAGCTACGAGCCGCAGCACGGGCAGGGGATCATCCGCCGGGAGATCCGCGACTATTCGCGGAGGCTGCGGGACGAAACGTTCATCCACCCGGAGGACGTGCCAGCCACGCTCGACAACATCTGCAACGGGCGGGGCGAAATGTTTGAGATGCGGGTCGTCACGCCCGGGGCCGCCCCCGGCGATTACCGCTGGCACCGGGTGAGCAGCCGTCCCATCCTGCGGGAGGGGCGGCTCAGCCGGGTCGTGGGCACGATCCGGGACATCCACAGCATGAAGGAGACGCTTTCGGAAAACAGCGAACGCCTGCACATGAGCCAGTCGGCCCTGCAGGCGATCAGCGGCATGTACGTGAGCATCTTTTACGTCAACCTGACCGCGAACGAGTACTACGCCGTGCGTCTGCCGCAGGCGAGCGACGCGATGGCCTTTCCGCGCACCGGCAGCTTCACCGGGGACCTGTGCGAACGGCTGCTCCCCCATGTGGCGGAGGGCGACCGCCCCCGCGTGGCGCGGCTGTGCGACCGGGAGCGCCTGCTCGGGGAATTTTCGCGGATCAGCGGCCACTCGGAGGCGGAGTTCCACCGGAACGCGTCGGACGGCACCGCGTCGCCCTGGCTGCGGCTGGAGATCCACCCGGTTTCGACGGAGGGGGCGGAGACCAGGACCGCCATCGTCACCCTGCGCAACATCAGCGGGGAGAAGCGGCGGGAGCTGGAGCGTCAGGCGGAGGACCAGGCGGCCAAGCGGGCGCTGGAGGAGGCGTATGAGGGCGCCCGGCGGGCGAACCACGCCAAGTCGGAGTTTCTCTCCCGGATGAGCCACGACATCCGCACGCCGATGAACGCCATCCTCGGCATGACCTCCATCGCGGAAAAGCAGTTGGGCGACCCGGACAAGCTCGCCGACTGCCTCGGGAAGATCCGCATATCGGGAAATCACCTGCTGGGACTCATCAACGAGGTTCTGGACATGTCCAAGATCGAGTCGGGCAACGTCAGCCTCAGCGAGAACACCTTCCTGGTCAGCGACACGCTGAACACCGTCATGCAGATCATCCGCTCCGACGCGGAAAGCAAGGAGCAGCAGATCGTCCTGCGCTCCGACCTGCGCCATGACGCGGTCCACGGGGATTTCATGCGGGTCCAGCAGATCTTGCTGAACCTGCTGTCCAACGCGGTGAAATATACCGGGACGGGCGGCCACATCTCCCTGACGGCGGAGGAACGGGTGTCGGGCCGCAGCGGGGTCGGCTGCTTTGAATTCACCGTGGAGGACGACGGCATCGGTATGCCGCCCGAGTTCCTCGATAAGCTCTTCACCCCGTTCGAGCGGGCGAAGGACGCCCGCGTGAGCGGGGTCCAGGGGACGGGGCTGGGCCTTGCCATCACCCACAATCTGGTACAGATGATGAACGGAACCATCCGGGTGGAGAGCCAGCCGGACAAGGGTACCCGGTTCATCGTGACCATCTTCCTCAAGCTGGCGGGGGAGGACGCGCGGGAGGCGGGATCCTGTTCCGGCTCTCCGGCGCGGCAGGGGGAGGCGTTCCCTCCCGGCACGCGGCTTCTTCTGGTGGAGGACAACGACCTCAACCGGGAGATCGCCCGGGAGCTTCTGGGCATGGCCGGGCTGGAGATCGCCTGCGCCGAAAACGGCAGGCAGGCGGTGGACCTCTTCGCCTCCCATCCGCCGGGCGCCTACGCCCTCATCCTGATGGACATCCAGATGCCCGTCATGGACGGCTACGAGGCCACGAAGGCGATCCGGAGGCTGGCCGGCGAGGGGAGGCCGGACGCCGCGGACATCCCCATCATCGCGCTCACGGCCAACGCCTTTGCCGACGACGTCTACCGCGCCCGGCAGGCGGGCATGAACGAACATGTGACCAAGCCGCTGGAGATCGACCGGCTGCTCGAGACCCTGCACCGCTGGATCGGCTGAACAGGCCGCCCGGTGGGTGAAAAAAGGGCCGCGTGAACTTTTGTTCACGCGGCCCTTTTGGGTTTGGGGTCAGAGCGTCTCCCGGTCGGAGAGGAGCAGCAGGCGCAGAAAGCTGCCGGTCAGATAGAGCGCAAAATCGGCCTCCGCGGCGTTCGCCGAGTCGTCGTGCTTGACGTGCTCGTTGTTGAATTTGGCGTAGTAGGTGAGCAGGGTCGTGTAGAGATTTCGCAGCTCGGCCGACAGCCCCCGGTCGGCCAGCTCGCTCCCGATCAGGGAGAACTGGTTTTCCAGCGACTTTTCGTTCTGGTAGCGCTGCTTGCAGAAGAGTTCGAGCGAGAGCCGCAGGCAGTCGATCGCCTTGCGGGTGCGGTCCCCGTGCAACAGGAGCCTGAGGGCCTCCCGGTACTGCTCCCGCGCCTTCGGGTAGGCGTCCAGCCAGCCGAGCACGTCGAAGACGAGCGCCCGGTCGAGAAACGGCTCGGTCGCGGGATAGAAGGCGTAGCGGCCGCCTTCCAGCCGGCAGAGCGCCGCGCCGATTCCCGAGAGCTTGAGCGCCTCCGCAATTTTGAGGGCGAGGCGTTTTTTCTGCTTGTCGCCGCGTCCCGGGCTGTCCAGCAGGCGTTCGAGAATTTGCAGCCAGAGATAGAGGTCGGATTCCTCCCGCAGCTCAAACTCCGCCAGGAGGGTGCACAGGTTGGAATTCTGGAAGCCGAGGTGGAACGCCTCCTCCCGGTAGCCCTGCCCGAGCATGTCGCAGATATCCATGTAATCCGCCAGGTAGTCTTCGGAGTTCCCGTAATACTCGATCAGCGCGGTGATGCAGCGCATCTGGAACTTCTCATGGCCGTCCGTCCCGCTCGCGTCCGGAAAACGCAGCAGGAAGGATTCCCTGCGCTTCATCCGTTCGGAGTGCTCGCCGTCCGCCAAAACCTGCCGTACCTTTCCGCCCATGAAATACACCCGCCTTTTTGGAAGTTCCTGGTGCCCAAATCATACCATGCGGGGCCCGCGAATGCAAGCTCCGGCGCGCCGGGATGCGAAGAGGCCCCGCGGGAATTCCGCGGGGCCCCGGGCTTCAAAACGCCGGTTATTCGCTGAAGTGCCGGTAGAGGAAGTAGCCGCCCGTCCCGGCCCCGGCCGCGATGAGCGCGATCACCAGTACGACCGCCCAGGGGGCGAAGCCCTTGCCCGCGGGCTTTTCCTCCGGTTCGTCGACCTCGGGGACCGCCTCGGGGACCGGCTTGGCGGTGACCTGACGGTTGCCCTCTTCCTCCTCGTCGTCCGGTTTGCTCTCCTCCGGCTCCGGCTCGGAGATGGCGCCGCCCGTCGAGCCGCCGGTACTGCCGCCGCCGTAGTTGACGGGGAGGGTCACCGGCGTGTAATCCTGCGTGCCGCCGCCGGTGACCGGGTTGACCTTGTACTGCTCCTCGTAGGCGTCGTCGTCCCAGTCGTACTCCATCTCGTAGCCGGTGTCGAGGTCGAGCTCGGTGTCGGAGATGATGTAGGTGCCGAGCTGGCGGGTCCGGATGGTCCAGCCCTCGATGGCGTAGGCGTCGTCCGAGTAGGTGAACCGGTCGGTCACGTCCTCCAGGTCGCCGTATTTGTCCACCTGGTAGATGTAGACGTCGCGCGGGTCGGGATGGTAGTCGCTGTCCTCGTCCCACGGGATGCCCAGCGTCAGCCAGGCGCGGGAGGTGCTCGGGATTTCCGGGTTGCCGATGAAGTTGTAGAACCAGAGGTCCGCGTCCACCGGGTCGCCGTAATCGGTGTAGATATCGATGTCCGCCTTGGTGGAGAGGCGCGCGTAGAACGCCTTGGCGTTGTCGTCCGCGTGGTATTCCAGCGCGGCGCGGTCGTCGCCCCACACAAAGGTGTTGTACTCGTTGGATTCGGGGTCGATGTAGATGCGGTCGCCCACATCCGCGTCCTCGTCCGAACCGCTCTTCTTGGTGTTCTCGATCCACATCGTCAGATCGAGGGTCGCGGTGTCGCCCGCCTGCCAGGGGCCGCCCTTCGAGGCGTCGAGCGTCTTGCGCGCCTTGAAGGTGATGGTGGCGCGGGCCTTTTTCTCCTCGGTGGCGGTCGAATCCTTGAGCACCACCTTGAGGTAGCTGCCGCGGACGCCGTCCTCCTTGAGCCGCTTTTCATCCACCTGGGTGATCGAGCTGATGAGGCTCTTGCCGTCCCCGTCCTTGTCGACCGACAGGCGGAAGAGGTCGTCGTCCGCGAGCTGGCTGGCCAGCGCGACGGGGGCGGGGGAGAGACGGCTGTCGAGCGTCGTGGGCAGGTCGTAGCCGTTTTCCCCGAGCTTGATGTAGAAGGTCTGGCCGGGCGTGACGCCGTCCAGCACCAGCCTGCCCTCGCTGGCGATTGCGCGGATGTGGAAGGCGTCGCCGTCCTTGTCCTCGAGCACCGCGCCCTCCTCGTCCTGCACGGCGATGGGCGCGTGGACCCTTCCGGCGCCGCTGGGCGTGGGCGGGACGGCCGAAACCGTACCGGACAGCGCGAGGTCCCCGTTCACGGAGATCGCCAGCGAGTCGCCCGAACGGAGCGGGGAACCGATGCCGTTGCCGTTATTCTTGACCTGGAGCTGGCTGCCCAGGCTCATGTCCCGTACAGAGAGCGTGACCGTGGGATCTTTGTCCAGCTCGGCGTAGACATAGCCGGCGTCCTTTTCCGAAAGGGCCGTGAAGGTGCTTCCCGTACCGTCGGAGTTCGGGTAGAAGGCGCCGCGCGCCGTGACGGTCGCGTTCGGGATATCGGCGAGCGTCACCTTCCGGTACTGCGCGAAGACGGGGGTGATCGCGGTGACCGGGTAATCCATCTTCACCTCCACGCCGTTACTGCTGAACTGGCTGTAGGCGGTGGTACCCGCTGCCGCGCCGCCCGCGACCGCGAGGCTTTTGAGGAAGTAGCCGGCCGGCGGGTCCGCCTTGATCGTGACGGTGCTTCCGAGCGCGACCGTACTGCCGTTTGTGACCGCGCCGCCGCCCTCCTTGGCTGTGACGGTGATCGTCCCCTTACCCGAAGCGGGCGCGGTCCAGGTGACCGCCGGGTTGCCCGGGTCGTCCTGGTAGGCGACGGAAAGCGCGGTGATATCGGCTTTCACATGCTCGACCGTGACCTTGTTTTCCCCGGCTTTGGGCGTGTAGTCCTGCGGAGCCGTCTCGCCGTTTCCGGTGACGGCGACCTTTTCAAGCAGGCGGCCGGCTGGCGGCGTCACCTCAATGGTGATTGTGCTGTCGTAGGGCACGTCGCCGCCGGTGGAAATGGCGTCGCCCGACTTCACGGTGATCGAGCCCGCCGGGGGAGCGGTCCAGCTAATCCTGGGCCGGACCCCGTTCACGGTGGGGGTGATGGCGGTGACCGCCGCCCGGACAAAGGGGATTTTGAAGCTGCCGTCCGCGCCGGGGACGTAGTCCGCCGGAGCCGACCCGCCCTCCTGCGCGACGGTGACCTTCTCGACGGATTTTCCGTCGGGGGCGGAGACGCCGACGATCAGACTGGCGTTGTAGGGAACGGTGAGATCGCCGCTTTTGTCGGCGGTCCCGTTTTCGGGTTTAACCTCGACGGTGACGCCGGTTTCCGGGGCGGGGTTCCATTTGACCTGCACGTCGGTCGAGACAAGCACGGCCTCCACCTTGAGGACGCCGCTGAGGATGTCCTCCGCCGTGACCGCGTAACCGAACGCGTTGTCGCCGCTCTTGGCGGCCGCCTTCCCATTGACGGTGACCGACTGGACCGCCTTCCCGGCGTCCGCGGGCATGACGGTGAAGGTGAGGGCGTCGCCCTCGGCCACGGCGTCGGTGTTCTGGAGGGGCGTGCCGCCCCTGCCGACCGCGACCGAAGCGCCCGTGGCGGCGGAGGAATCCACCGTCACCGGCGCGGAGGCGATGAAGGCGGGCTCGATGATGATGCCTTTCAAGTCGTCGGTCTGGACGGTGTAGCTGGCGGTATTGCCGCTGACCGCCGCCGCGCCGCCGTTGACGGAAACGGATTTGAGCTGGTATTTTTCACCGGGCGCGGCGGTGATTGTGAGGGTGTCGCCCTCCTTGAGCGTGAGCGCGCCCGAAAGGACCCCGGAGGCGTCGACTGCGATGCCGTTGACGGCCGTGACCGCGCCGCCCGCGGCGGGCTGATTCACGGAAACCTGTACGGTGGGAATCCCGTTGGAGCCCTCGCCGCCATTGTCCGGCTTCGAGTTTTCACTGGGGTTGGGAGCGGGCTTCTCGGCAAAGACGGCCTCGGCGGATACGGCCCCGTTCACCGTGAGGGTATAGGGGGTTTCAGCGATCTGCACGCCGCCGATCAGGAAGTGGCTGAAGGTGTGCGTTTCATCCGCCTGTGCGGTCAGAGTGACCCGCGTACCGGCCGTTACGGGGCCGGAGAGGGGCGCGCCCGTCTCGTCGGATGCCGCGGCGCTGCCGCCCGCGCCCGCCGTGACGGACACGGAATAGGTCTCGGGGGCCTTTTCCGGGAAGGTGGCTGAGACGGTCACGTCGCCGCGCACCTCCATCCCATGGGTGGCGCTTCCGACGTCCGTGCCGTTTATCAGGAGCGCGCCGAAGGTATGGCGGCCATCGGGCTCGGCGGCGATCGTGATCTTCGCGCCGTCCGCGACGAGTCCGGCGTCGTCGATGCCGCTCACCTGGATGCGGCCGCCGACGGGGGGGGCGACCGTCACCGAATGGGTGACCGGGTTGGCGGTGAAGAGGGCGGAAACGACGGTGTCCTTCGTGACCGTGAAGGTGCAGGGGTTGGCGGTCACCTGCGCGCCGTCCACCAGGAAGTGGGAGAATTCGTAGTTATCATTCGCCGCGGCGGCGAGGGTGACGCTGCCGTTGGCCGCGGTCGTGCCGTTCGCGCCGAGCCCGGACGCGGAGATCGTGCCGCCCGGCGCCTGCCGGACGTCCACGGTGTAGGTCAGAATGTCAAAGCTCGCGTGGATCTGCAAGCCGTTGACGGCCTTGACCGTGCCCATTCCGTTCGTGATGACGGGGGCGGGCGTGCCCACGGGCAGGCCGGTCACCGTCAGGGCGCCCAGCGTATGGGAAGCGTCGGGCACGGCGGAAAAAGCCACGTCTACGCCCTCCGGCAGGGTGACCGTGTGGGGCAGGGGCAGGCCGTCGGGTCCTGTCGTGACGGCCTCCGCCGCGGTGTGGGGGGTGCCGTTGATCGTCAGGGTGCCGCCCTCCGCCACGCTGTAGGTGATCGTGACCTTGGGCGTCTCGTCCTCACCTTCGGCGGCGAGCGCCGCGAGGGAGAGATAGCTGCACGAAATCGCAAGCGCGAGCAGCATGGATAGGAGCCGTTTCATAAGCGTTCCTCCCGGTCAGGTTTTGGGGTTGTTGTCAATCCTTGCCTTCTGATTTAATAGTAGCGGATTTGCGGCCGTTTTGTCGCGCTCAATTGTGAATATTTTGTGAATTTTGGGCGATTTCACCAAATTCGGGTCACGGATGGAAATTTGGGGGCGCGGATTGCGGAATTTTGAATTTCTGTTACAATAAGGAAAACGGAAAAATTGGAACTGCGGGTGGCGAGCGGATGAAACATCGGAAAACAGGATTTCTGCGCAGGCTGGTGCTGACCTATTCGGCCTTCCTGCTGGTATTCATGCTGGTGCTGGTGGGCGCAGCCTACCAGTATGTGGTCAGCGTGAGCGAAAAGACCGCCGCGATCAACCAGACGCAGCTGCTCGACAAGATGGTTTCGCAGGTGGACGCCTACCTCTCGGAGATGGACCAGATGGCCCAGCAGGTCAAATCGGATCCCCGCATCATCAACATCTTCAACCGCCTCCAGCAGGACGCCAGCCGGGAGAACTACTTCGATGTGAACATCATGGACAGCATCGACATCGCCAGCGTGCTGACCTCCCACAACGGCCCGAGCATGCCGATCTGGCGGATTAGCGTCTACAACCAGCATGGGGATTTCATCAGCGCGGGCGCGAGCGTCAACCCCGAGAGCCGGGTCTCCGAGACGCTCTATGAGACCGACGTGGGCGCGCAGATGCGCGAGCTGATCGACGGCCGGGCCGGGTATCTGCTGCTCCCGCCCCAGGAGGACCGCTGGTCGGGCACCTATAAGGCCCGGTACACCTCCCTGCTGCGGCCGATCACCAACTTCTACTCCAAGGAGGTCTACGGCATCGTTGAAATCCAGCAGGGGGTCGACCAGCTCGAGAGCTATCTCGCGCTCGACGTGCTGACCGACACGGTCGTCTTCCTCTTCGACGGGGAGGGCAACCAGATCCTCCCGGCCGGCCGGGCGTACAGCGATCTGGATGAGCGGGACTACTACGTGACCGCCAAGCTGTCCGACCAGTACGGCTGGCGGGTCGCGCTCGCGCAGGACCGGCGCTCGATGATGCAGCCCTACCGCTCGATGACCGTCTACCTCTTTATCGGCAGCCTTGTGACGATCATACTGCTCATTCTGGCGGTCTACCTCATCTCCAAGCGGATTTCCGCGCCGCTCATCCGGTTGAGCGACGAGGTGCGCAAGATCTCGATCGATTCCATCCAGGCCGACCTCGTCCCCGACGAGAGCATCGACGAGGTGCGGGAGCTCAACGCCGCCTTCCAGTCGATGCTCAAAAAAATGAACGATTCGGTCGCCTGCGAGCAGAAGGCCTACCTGCTCGCGCTCCAGTCGCAGATGAACCCGCATTTCCTCTATAACTCCCTCTCGACGATCAGCAGCATGGCGATCGAGGCGGGGGAGGACCGCATCGCCGACACCTGCGAGCGGATCTCCCAGATGCTGCGCTACAGCAGCTCCTACAGCAGCGGCGGCGCGACGCTCGGCAGCGAGATCGAAAACGTCCGCAACTACCTCGAGCTGATGAAGCTGCGCTATGAGGAGTATTTCGACTACGACCTCTCGCTCGACGAGCGGCTCGAGGGGATGGCGATCCCCCGGCTGATCATCCAGCCCATCGTGGAGAACTGTTTCGAGCACGCCTTCAAGCAGGTGGAGCCCCCCTGGCGGGTGAGCATCACCTCGCGCATCGAGGGGGATCGCTGGTGTATCTCAGTGGCGGACAACGGCTCGGGCTTTGCCGACGGGGAGATCGACGAGCTCGAGCGCAAGGTCGCCCAGTACAGCGAGGATCTGCCCGCAAACTACAGCGAGCTCAAAATCGGCGGGCTCGGGCTGGTGAACACGATCATCCGCCTCAAGCTGTCGGCGGGGGAGAGCGTCGGATACCGCATCGCGCGCAATTTCCCGCAGGGCACGACCGTGACGCTCAGCGGCAGGTGGAGCGCGAAGTGACGGCGCGGGCTGTCTTTCCATAACGGACAAAAGGCCCGGTTTCCGGTAAACGGAAACCGGGCCTTTTTGTGTTGTTTTGTGTATCCAAACAGTTCTGAATTGTTCATTTACTAATAAACTGGTGAACATTACAATAAAAACAGAAACAGGTGGAGCAGATTGCAGGAATAGCCGCCAGACAGAAAAGCGAGGTGCGAAAACAATTGGCTATCATCGAGATACGCAATATCAGCAAGTCGTTTCCCGGCGTCAAGGCGCTGTCGGACGTGAGCCTCTCGATCGAAGAGGGGGAGGTCCACGCGATCGTCGGTGAAAACGGCGCGGGGAAATCCACGCTGATGAAGATTCTCGGCGGGATGTACCAGGCGGACAGCGGAGAAATTTTCATCCGCGGCGAGAAACAGGAGATCCATTCGATCCAGGACGCGATGAAGGCGGGGGTCAGCGTCATCTACCAGGAGCTGAACCTCATGCCGGAGCTCACCGTCGCGGAGAACATCTTCGCGTCCGGCCTGCCGGTGCACGGCGTGGTGCTGGACATCCGGACGATGAACGCGCGGGCGCAGGAGCTGATCGACAGCATGAACCTGTCCCTCAAGCCGACCGACATGGTCGGGATGCTCAGCGTCTCCCAGCAGCAGATGGTCGAGATCGCCAAGGCGATCTCCCACGAATCGGACATCATCATCATGGACGAACCGACCGGCGCGCTCAACAACCAGGAGGTCGACGTCCTCTACGCCCTCATCCGGCGGCTCAAGGAGAACGGGAAAACGATCCTCTACATCTCCCACCGCCTCAAGGAGATTTTCGATCTGACCGACCGGGTCTCGATCCTGCGGGACGGCCAGTACGTCGCCACCAAAAGGACCGAAGAGCTCACCCACAACGACCTGGTCAAGCTGATGGTCGGCCGCGAGGTGGACCAGTACTACAAATCCTCCGGGCACGAACTCGGGGAGACGGTGCTCGAGGTCAAAAACCTCACCCGCGCCGGGATGTTCGAGGACGTGAGCTTCAGCGTGCGCAGCGGCGAGCTGCTCGGCGTGGCGGGACTCATGGGCTGCGGACGGGAGGAGATCGTCAAGGCGATCTACGGCCTCATCCGTCCGGACGGCGGCACGGTGACCCTCGGCGGGCGGCAGCTCCAGATGAAGGGGCCGCTGCAGGCGATCCGGGACGGCATCGGGTTCGTCACCGAGGACCGCAAGAGCGCGGGCATCTTCGCGCTGATGACGGTGCGGGAAAACCTCACGATGAACATCCTGCGGTCGATCTCCCGCTTCGGGCTCATCAGCGACGCGAAGGAGCAGGAGCTGCTTGAAAATTACAAGAAGCGCATGAACATGAAGTTTTCCTCCCCGGCGCAGCGGATCGTCAACCTCTCGGGCGGCAACCAGCAGAAGTTCCTCTTGGCGCGCGCGCTGGCGAGCGACTGCAAGGTGCTGATCATGCTCGAGCCGACGCGCGGCATCGACGTCGGCGCGAAGGCGGAGATCTACGAGCTGCTCGAGGAGCTCGCGAAGTCGGGACTGGCGATCATCGTGGTCTCCTCCGAGCTTCCGGAGATCATCAGCATCTGCCACCGCACGCTGGTCGTCTTCCAGGGCCGGATCACCGGCAACCTCTCAAAGACGGAGATGGACGAGGTCACGATCATGGAGTGCGCGACCGGAACCTCGGAAAGATTGGACGGTGACAGCATATGAACGACAGGACGAAAAGATTTTGGGCGTGGTGGGACCGTTTCGGCATCCTCGCGATCCTGCTGGCCGTGGGGCTGGTCTTCCTCGCCCTCAACCCGAGGATCGTATCGGTATCCAACCTGACCACCGTGCTCTCCCGCTCGGCCACGACGGGCATCGCGGCGGCGGGCATGACCTTCGCCATCTGCGCGGGCGGCTTCGACCTCTCGGTCGGCTCGATCCTCTCGCTGGTCACCTGCGTGGTGGCCATGAACATCGCCAACATCGGCATGTGGCCGAGCATCCTGCTGGCGCTGCTCGTCGGCGTGCTCTGCGGCGTGGTAAACGGCCTCATCATCACGAAATTACATATCCAGACCTTCGTGGCCACGCTGGCCACCCAGCTCGCCTTCAAGGGCGCGGCGCTCGTCTACAGCAACGGCAAGCGGGTGCTCATGTCGAAAAACAAGGAGATCAAGATCTTCTCCACCTCCAGCATCTTCGGCATCCCCGTGCAGGTGATCCTGGTGGTCGCGGTCTTTGTGATCGCCTACCTCGTCTACCGCCACACCCGCTTCGGCGTCAAGACCCGCGCGATCGGCTCCAATGAGGCGGCCGCCCGCGCGAGCGGCATCAACGTCGACCGCACCCTTATCGCGGTCTTCGTCGTCACCGGACTGACCGCGGCCTGCGCGGGCGTGCTCCAGTCGTCGCGGCTCGCCACCGGCAGCGCGATCATCGGGGACGGGTTCGAGCTCGACGCCATCACCTCGGTCATCCTCGGCGGCACGGCGCTCTCGGGCGGCAAGGGGAACATCTGGGGCTCCTTCATCGGGGCGCTGCTCCTCTCGCTCATCCGCAGCGGGCTGAACATCCTGGGCGTCGACGAGGCGTTCCAGAAGCTCGCAATCGCGGTCGTGCTGCTCTTCGCGCTGTCGATCAGCGGAATCAAAATCATTACCCAGGAGGCGGCGAAGTGATGAAAAAGAAATTACAGATCAATTTCGGCGAACTGGGTATCCTCTACGCGCTGCTCATCTTCTGGCTGATCCTCATCGTGTTCAGCCCCAACTTCCGGAACATCTCGGCCTTCCAGAACATCGTCCGCGAGGCCTCCTTCACCGGGATCTGCGGCGTGGGCATGACCTTCGTCATCATCAGCGGCGACCTCGACCTGTCGGTCGCCTCGCAGGTGGCGCTCTGCTCCTGCGTGCTGACCCTGCTGCTCCCGAAGATGGGAGTCTTTCCGTCGGTCATCCTCATCCTGCTGCTCGGCGCGGTGCTCGGGACCTTCAACGGCGTGCTCATCGCGAAGATGAAGATTCCCGCGTTCATCGCGACACTCGCCATGATGTTCGGCTACCGCGCGCTCGCGCAGATCGTGAACGCCACGCCGGTCGTCGTCGAGAACAAGCTCTTCAAGCTGATGTCGACCAGCTACCTGGCGGGCATCCCGGTACCCTTCATCGTCATGATCATCTGCGGCGTGATCGGGACCGTCATCCTGCGCAAGACCGCGCTCGGCCGCCACACGCTGGCGATCGGCAACTCCCACGAGGCGGCGCGCATCGCGGGCATCAGCATCCCCAGAACGCAGATCCTCATCTACCTGATGGTCGGCCTCTTCACGGCGGCCGCCTCGATCATGATCACCTCCTACCTCGGCTCCTCCAACTACGGCATGAAGGACGGGTTCGAGTTCACCGTCATCTCGGCGGTCGTGCTGGGCGGCACGGCGCTCGTCGGCGGCAAGGGGAGCATCTTTACCACCGCGGTCGCCGCCATCTTCCTGGCGACCATCAAAAGCGGAATGGACGCCTTCCAGATCCAGAGCTATATGCAGCGCATCATCGAGGGCGTCATCCTGATATTCGCATTTTCCATCAACGGCATCCGCGCCTATGTCAACGACTTTCTGGTCAAGTCCCGCTCCCGCAGGGAACTGGACGAACGGCGGCGCGGAAGCGCGGCGGGCGCCTGAAGCCGCGCAGTTCACCAAGAAGGAGGGATGCGTGCCCGGCGTGACCTGTTCATCCGCAGAAATCAACCGAGAAAACAAAATGAAAAGATTGGGAGATGGATTATTCATGTTAAAGAAGACCCGAATCCTCGCTCTGGTACTCTGTTTTGCAATGGCGATTTCCCTCGCGGCCTGCTCGTCCGACAGCGGCACGGCTCCGGCCCCGAGCACGGCGGCCCCCGCGGCTCCCGCGGCACCCGCCGACGAAGCGCCCGCCGAGACCCCGGCTGAAACCGTCGGCCTCAAATTCGGCTGGTCGGTCTACGACAACCAGCAGGAATTCTTCCAGAGCATGACCGCCGGCGTCGAGGAGAAGGCCGCGGAGATGGGCATCCAGGTCATCCTCCACGACCAGCAGAACGACGAGACCGAGATGGTCAGCGGCGCGACCCGCCTGATCAACGACGAAGGCGTCGACGCGCTCGTGATCTCCCCCTGCAAGCCCGAGGCGCTCAGCTCGATCGTCGAGCTCGCCAAGCAGAAGAGCATCCCCGTCATCATCTGCGACATCGGAGACGGCGGCACCGATAAGGACGCCATCATCGTTTCCGATATGTACGGCGGCGGCCGGATGGCCGGCAAATACGCCCTCCAGCTGCTTAAAGCGGCGGGCACCGCCAGCAAGAACTACGCCGTCATCCGCTGCGAGGCTTCTGCGGTCTACGCCGCGCGCCGCCCCGAGGGCTTCAAGGACGTCATGAACGACGCGGGCTACACGATGGTCCAGGAGCTCACCGCCGACAGCGACCAGACCAAGGGCTATGAGGCGATGCAGGACATCCTTGCCGCCAACCCGGACATCGCCGCGGTCTTCGCCGCCAACGATCCGATGGCGCTGGGCGCGATGGAAGCGCTCCAGGAAGCGGGCCGTTCCGACGTGCTCCTCTTCGGCTTCAACGGTGACGCGGGCGCGCTGGAAGCGATCGCTGCCGGCACCATGCAGGGCACCGTCGCGCAGGACCCGAAGGGCATCGGCGCTCTGGGCGTCGAGCTGGCGAACACCCTGTGCACCGGCGGTTCCCTCTCCTATGACGACGCGACCAACAAGGAGATCTTCGCAGCCGTCCAGATGATCGGCAAGGACGGCGAGGTCCTCACCGACCTCACCGCCGACTGATTCTTCGCAGAACACAAAAAGGGATGGGGGCTTCACGCCCCCATCCCTGAACCTGTTTAAGCCCCCGGCCCCAGTGCCGCGATGCCCCGCCGCCGTTCTTTCGGGCGGCTAGTAGACGGACTTCCATTCGCCGATGTTGTCCGGGTCGAACTTGACCGGGTCCCCCAGCAGCAGCTCGGTGCCGCCGTCCTCGGCGTCGACCACCACCCGCAGCCCGAGCCGCCCGGCGGTGAGGTTGTCGCCCTCCCGGCCGGTGATCCGGCCGGTCGCAAGCCCGTCGGCGGCGTAGGCGCTGAGGTAGCCGAGGTCGATGGGGTTCCACAGGTACATCCACGGGCAGCTTCCCGATTCGATGTAGGGGGCGATCTCGGAGGGCAGCCCCAGCCCGGTGAAGAGCACGGGGGACTCCTCCTCCTGGAGCGTCTGGCCCACGGCGAGCATCCCCACGACGCTCGGAGAGATGATCACCTTGAGATCGGGGTTTTCCTCGAGCAGCCGCAGCGTCTCCTCACGGGATTTTTCGGGCTCGTCGTCCCCGTAGGCAACGGGCAGCAGCTCAAACTTCGCGTAGACCGACGGGTTCTGCTCGATCTCCCGCTGCATCCATTCGATCCACAGGTTCTGGTTGGTGGCCTGCCGCGTGGCCGACAGGACCGCCGCCTTGCCCTCGCCGTCCGCCATCTTGCAGGCGGCCTGGATGAGCACCCGGCCGATCTTTTCGGGGTCGGCCTGCTGGATGTGGAGCATGCGGCTCTCCCTGTTGACGGCCGAGTCGAGCGAGAGAACCGCGATCCCCTCGTCCATCGCGCGCTGGAGGGCGTCCTGCAGCTCGTCCGAGTCGTTGGCCGCGATGACGATCGCGTCCACCTTCCGGTCGATCAGCGCGTCGATGATGTCGATCTGGGCCTGCGCGGTATAGGAGTCGGGGCCCATGCAGAGCGCCTCGGCGCCGAGCTCCCGGCAGGCGGCGGAAAACCCGTCCGCCATGTTCTGCATATAGGGGTTGGATTTTTCCTTGGAGATGATGGCGTAGACGGGCGGCTCGGGGACGGGCAGGGGCGCTTCGGGCGCGGGCTGCGGCTGGGCGCCGCAGCCGCCGAGGAGCAGCGCCAGAAAAAGGGCGCCGAGAGCGCGGAGTTTCATTGGTAAATCCCCCTTAAGATGTCGATGGATAACAGGCTGTCTTTCATTTTCTGGTTATTATTATAGCTTTTGCGCAAGGCAGATGCAACAAGCGGGCGGAAGGTTGCTTTCCCGCGGCGGGAGCCATATAATGGGAAGCAGAGGACGTGCCCGGACAGCAGGGACGGAGGACTGGATATGATAAAGGTACTGATCGTCGAAGACGAGCCGCCGATCGCACGCGCGGTCAAACAGCTGATCTGCCGCTATTCGGACGCGTTTCAGGTGGTCGGGACCGAGATTAACGGCAGGGCGGCGCTCGAGCGCCTCGGGCGCGGGGAGGTGGACGTGGTGTTCACCGACATCCGCATGCCCGTCATGGACGGCCTCGAGCTGCTGGAAAACATCCAGAGGGACTATCCGGAGGTCGTCACCGTGCTGCTCAGCGGCTACCAGGAGTTCGAGTACGCGCAGAAGGCGGTGCGCTTCCAGGCGTTCGACTACCTGCTCAAGCCGGTCTCGTTTGAAAAGATGTCCGCCCTGCTGGGCAAGCTGGAGATCCTCTGCCGCAACAGGGCTTACCTCAAAAAGCGCGACCAGCTCTCCGGCCTGATCGAGGGCAACGGCGAGGCGTCCGCCGCGCAGGCCGACTGCGTGACGCTGCTCGTGAACGCGGGCGCGATGCCGCTGACCTCCGACGACCTCGAGGCGCCGGGGCGGAAGTTCTGGCGGGAGGTGCGGCTTGAGGAGCTGCTCCGCTCGATCGTGCCCGAACGGGACAGCGTGCTGCCCTTCTCCGGGAAGTCCAAGACCGAGCGGATCGTCGTGATTGAGACGCGCAGCCCCGATTCGGCGCGCGCGGCGATCGAAACGCTCTACCGCCGGCTGACGGAAATGACGCCGCTGCCGATCACCGTCGCGGCGCGTGTGGAACCGGTGCCGATCTCCGAGGTGGCGCAGACGATCAGCGACCTGCGCACCCTGCTCTACCGGGAGATCCGGCTGTGCGCCTCCCAGCTTCTGTGGGACGCGCCGGGCGGCGCCAGGCGTCCGGGGAAGGCGATCCCCCTTTCGAGCTTCCCGGTCAACCGGGTGGTGGAGGCGATCTGCGCGGGCAGCGCGGAGCAGCTTTCCGCCGCGGTTGCAGAAATGCTCGCCGTGTCCGAGCGGGAGGGGCAGACGCAGTTCGACTTCATGCGCCTGCTCGAGACGATCATCGGGGACAGCCGCATCGGGGACAACTCGGAGAGCTATCTTGACGTCAAGACGCGCCTCAGCGAGGCGGTGCTCGGGAGCATGGACTTTGCGTCCCTCGGCGGACGGGTGTCGGAGATCCTCCTCGGGATGCGCCAGAGCGGCGGCGAGGCCAAGAAGAGCCAGGAGGCGGTCGTCGCGGAGATGGAGCAGTACCTGATCGACAACTACGAAAAGCCGATCTCAAACGAGATGCTTGCGAATAAATTCGGCTTCGTGCCCAACTACATCAGCAAAATATTCCGCAGGCACCGGGGCGTGACCCCGTCGGAGTTTTTGACGAAGTACCGGGTGGAGATGGCCATCCGGCTGATGAAGGCCCACCCGGACATGCTGATCAAGGAGATCGCGCAGGCGGTGGGCTATGCGAACCAGTACTATTTCTCCCGCATCTTTAAAAAGGAGACGGGCATGTGGCCGACCGAATATCCCGGCCGGGACGCGGGGGAGGACGGCTGACGCGGAAAGGAGGGGGTTGGATGGACGCGGAGCTGCTGCGGCTGCTGCGCGAGGTCACGCCGGAGGAACAGAAGATCCTCGACGGCACGGGCATCGACCGGAAGCTCTACACCGGTAGCGACAGCTTCACGGTCGAGAGCGGCCGGATGCTGGCGAACGGGGAGCTGATCCGGGTGCGCACCCACACCCGCTTCACCGGGTTCCCGCGCCACAAGCACAACTACATCGAGATCATGTACATGTGCGAGGGCAGCACGACCCACATCATCGACGGACAGAAGGAGGTCGTGCTCCGGAAGGGGGACCTGCTCTTCCTCAACCAGCACGCCTACCATGAGATCCTCCCGACCGGGGAGGGGGACATCGGGGTCAACTTCATCGTGCTGCCCGAGTTCTTTGACACCGCCTTCCGGATGATCAGCGGGGAAAACGTGCTCACGCGGTTTCTGCTGGGGGTGCTGCGGCAGTCCTCCTGCAGCGGCAAGTACCTGCATTTCAAGGTGGCGGGGGTGCTGCCGGTGCAGAACCTCGTGGAAAACATGGTCTACGCGCTCGTCTACCACCAGGGCAACGAGCGGGAGATCAACCAGACGACGATGGGGCTGCTCTTCCTACAGCTTTTAAACTTCGCCGACCGCATTGAGGAGAGCGAGGAGAACCAGTATGAAAACATGATCGCCGCGATGGTGATGAAGTACATCGAGGAGCACTACCGCGGCGGCACTCTCGCGGGGCTGGCGGACATGCTCAACCAGTCGCCGTCGGGGCTCAGCCGGTTCATCAAGCAGACGTTCGGCGCGACCTTCAAGGACATGCAGCAGCGCAAGCGGTTCCAGGTGGCGCTCGAACTGCTCTGCGACACCACCCTGCCGGTCAGCGACATCGTCTACGCGGTGGGGTATGAGAACAGCAGCTATTTCTACCGGCTTTTCCGGGAGAAATATCAGATCAGCCCGCGGGAATACCGCGCCGGACACAGCCGGGGCGAACGCCTGCGGGTCTGAGGGAATGGAATTGGGAATGGGAGAAACGGCGAACGGGGAATCCATGCGGATTCCCCGTTCGCTTTATTTGGAGGAAGAAAGATGGTGGGAAACCGTCAGTTGCGGCCCTGGAGGACGTCCTTTTCATAGTGGGAGATTTCGGAGAACCAGCCCTCGTCGGCGGCCACGCCGCAGCGTTCGCAGAACTCCGCCCACACGTCCGCGTAGGGGTAGAATTTGAGCTCCTCGCTGAGCATCATCAGCCGGGTGTAATCGGAGGCGTCCTGCAAGCCGCGCATCATCCCGTGGGGGGTCAGCAGGGCGCAGAGCAGGGCCTTCTGCATGTTGCGCATCCCGACCACCCAGGCGGAGATGCGGTTGATGCTCGCGTCGAAGTAGTCGAGCCCGATCATCACCCGATCGAGCGCGTCGCAGCGGACGATCTCCTTGGCGATTTCCCGCAGCTCGTCGTCGAAGAGGACGACGTGGTCGCTGTCCCAGCGGACGGGACGGGTCACGTGCAGCGCGACCTTATCGAAAAAGAGGAGCATCGAGGGGAGCTTATCCGAGACCATCTCGGTGGGGTGGAAGTGGCCGTTGTCCAGCAGGCAGAGCACGCCGTTCTTTGCCGCGTAATTCATATAGAACTCGTGGGAACCGACCGTGCAGCTCTCCACGCCGATGCCGAACACCTTGCTTTCGACCGAGTCGGCAATGTACCGGGGGTCGAGCTTTTCGGAGTAGATTTCGTCGAGCGCCTCCTTGAGGCGGCGGCGGGGGCCCAGCCGGTCGGCGGGGACGTCCTTGAAGCCGTCGGGGATCCAGATGTTCACGAGGCAGGTGGTTCCGAGCTCGCGGCCGAAGTATTCGCCGATGCGGCGGCAGGCCTTGCAGTGGTCGATCCAGAAGCGGCGCACCGCCCCGTCGGGGCTGGAGAGGGTCAGGTTGTCGACGACCATATCGTCGGAGAAGAGGGTGGGGTTGAAGTCGAGGCCCAGCCCGCGCTGACGGGCGAACTCCACCCAGCCCGCGAAGTGCTCGGGCAGAAGCTCGCTCTTGGGGACGTGCTTTCCGCCGGTCAGCGCGTAGCTCGCGTGCAGGTTGATGCGGTGGGTGCCGGGGATGAGGCGCAGCGCCTCGTCGATGTCGGCCATCAGTTCCCCGGGGGTGCGCGCCCGGCCCGGATAGTTGCCGGTGGCCTGGATGCCGCCCGTGAGCTCGGCGTCCTCAAAGCCGCGCACGTCGTCCCCCTGCCAGCAGTGCATCGAGAGCGAGACGTTTTGCAGCCTGCGGATCGCCTCCTCGGTGTCGACGCCGAGCTTTGCGTAGCGTTCCTTGGCTTCCTGATAACGGTTACTCATTGTAATTCCTCACTTCCTTGATGTCGAATGAATTTGCGACCGCGCGGCGCGCCTCGGAGAGGGAGGGGAACACGCCGTCCCGGAGCATCTGCGCGAGCAGGTTGCCAACGACGGTCGCCTCGGTCGGACCGGTGTGCACCCGTTTGCCGGTGTACTGGCGGGTCAGGCGGTTGAGGTAGTCGTCCTTGGTGCCGCCCCCGACGATGTGCAGGTCCTCATAGGCGCGCCCGGTGAGCGTCTCGATCTCCCGCACCGCCTCGCCGTAGCTTTTGGCCAGGCTGTGGTAGATGCAGTTCATCAATTCGCCCGGGTCGTTCGGGACGGGCTGGCCGCTTTTGCGGCAGACCTCGCGCACCGCGCCAATCATCGAGTCGGGCGCGAGGAATTCGGGGGCGTTCACGTCCACCCGGGTGGTGAAGCGGTCGGCGGCGATCGCCATGTCGCACAGGTCGTCGAAGGTGTATTTGCCGCCAAGCTCCCGTTTGACCGACTGGATCATCCAGAGGCCCATGATGTTCTTGAGGTAGCGGTAGCGGTAATCGTAGCCGCCCTCGTTGGTAAAGTTTTTGCCGCGGCTCTTTTCCGAGCAGTCGGGCGTCGTTCGCTCGATCCCGATCAGCGACCAGGTGCCCGAACTCAGGTAGATCGCGTCGCCGTCCGGGCAGGGGACCGACATGACCGCGGAGGCGGTGTCGTGGGTGGCGGGCAGGACGACCTCGCAGTCGAAGCCCACCTGCGCCCGAAGCTCCGGCCGCAGCCGCCCGGCGGGCGTTCCCGGCGCCGACACCGGCTCGAACAGCCGCCTGGGGACGCCGATCAGGTCGAGCAGCTCCCAGTCCCAGTCGCGCGAAGCGATGTTCACGAGCTGGGAGGTGGTCGCGTTGGTGTACTCGTTTTTCATCGCGCCCGAGAGCAGGTAGTGGAAATAGTCGGGCACCATCAGCAGACGCGCGGCCTGCTCGAGCTGCTCCGGATGCTCCTTTTTGAGCGCGGCGAGCTGGTAGATCGTGTTGAAGGGCTGCTTCTGGATGCCGGTGCGCGCGTAAAGCTCCTCCGGGGGGATCAGCTTCGCGACCTCCGCGTCCATCCCGGCGGTGCGCCCGTCGCGGTAGGCGACCGCGTCGCCGATGCGGCCGCCGTCCTTGTCAAGGAGCACGTAGTCGACGCCCCAGGTGTCGACGCCGACGCTCTGCGGGGGCATCCCGAGCTCGACGCACCGTTTGAGGCCCGCCACGATCTCGGAAAAGAGCCGGTCGATCTCCCAGCAGAGATGTCCGCCGGTCTTGACGAGCCGGTTCTGGAACCGGTGGACCTCCCGCAGCCGGAGCGTTCCGTCCTCGAGCCAGCCCAGGATCAGCCGGCCGCTCGAGGCGCCGATATCCACGGCGGCGTAATAGCTTGCCATAGGCACCCTCCTCTGGTATGAATTCTGTTGATTTTATTATACCGGCCGTTTGGGCACGGGATAAGGTCGTGGTTTTCGGAAAAATGCGTCCTTTTTTCAATCTGTTGGAAAAACAACAGACTTCATCAATAAAATCCGTTATCCTGAGGACGGAAAGGGAGGATGACGACAATGAAACGCAGAATCATCACGATAGACGAAGAGAAATGCAACGGCTGCGGACTGTGCGCGGACGCCTGCCACGAGGGCGCGATCGGCATGGTGGACGGGAAGGCAAGGCTCCTGCGGGAGGACTACTGCGACGGCCTGGGGGACTGCCTGCCCGCCTGTCCGGCGGGTGCGATCTCCTTTGAGGAGCGGGAGGCTCCCGCCTACGACCATGCGGCGGTGCTCGCCGCGAAGGCGGAAAACGTGAAAGCGGAAAAGGCGCTGCCCTGCGGCTGTCCGGGCAGCCAGGTCAAAACGATCGAGCATCCCCGGCGGGACGAGGCCGTATCCGCGCCCGCGGCGGAGATGGCGAGCGAACTGCGCCAGTGGCCGGTACAGCTGAAGCTGGTACCGGTGAACGCGCCCTATTTTGACGGCGCGCATCTGCTCGTCGCGGCCGACTGCACCGCCTTTGCCCATGGAGATTTCCACCGGCGGTTCATGAAAAACCGCGTCGTGCTCGTCGGCTGCCCCAAGCTCGACGAGGGCGACTACGCCGATAAGCTGACGGAGATCCTCCGCGAAAACGACGTCAAAAGCGTCCATGTGGTGCGCATGGAGGTGCCCTGCTGCGGCGGGATCGAAAACGCCGTCCGTGGCGCCCTGCAGGCCAGCGGGAAATGGATCCCCTGGCAGGTGACGGTCGTCTCGACGTCGGGCGAGGTTCTGGACGAAACATGATTCTGAAGAGTAAAACGGGCTCCCGCATATTGCGGGAGCCCGTTTTTTTGCACAATGCTTAGGCGCGCAAATGGTGGAAAGCGTGCCTGCAATTGGGGAAATAGAATCAAAATATACAATTGATGGTAAAATATCCTCAAAATTTAGTGAATTTAACGGAATTTTTTGTCGAATTTTGTTGAAAAGAATGTTGACTTGTTTTGCGGCGCTGGCTATGATGAAAATATAAGGAAATGGTTACGTAAATACGCAAATGCTTAGATCGGAGGTGGGACAGATGGTAACCGACAGGGAACGGGAACTGCTCTCCTGGATCGAGGAAAACCCGATGATGTCCCAGCAGGAGCTTGCCGACCGCGCGGGCATCACCCGGTCGTCCGTTTCGGTGCACATTTCCAATTTGATGAAGAAGGGCATGATCCAGGGAAAGGGCTATGTCGTGCAGAAACGCCCCTATGCGGTGGTTGTCGGCGGCGTCAATATGGATATCGCCGGCTATGCCAGCGGGGAGGTCGTCCCGCACGATTCCAACCCGGGCAGGGTGGAGCACACGGCCGGCGGCGTGGGGCGGAACGAGGCGCACGGCATGCGTCTTCTGGGCCTGGACGTCAAGCTGGTCACCGCCTTCGGCGACGATCTCTATGCGGAAAAGCTCCGGCAGAACTGCCGTGATCTCGGTATCGACGTCAAGGACGCGATCACGGTGGTCAACGCCGCGACGTCAACCTATCTTTCGGTGGTGGATCACCGGGGGGACCCGGTGGTGGGCATCTCGAGCATGGACATCTATGAACATCTCACCCCGGCGCTGCTCGCACAGCGCATGGGGGTCATCAACCGGGCGCACACCTGCGTGGTGGATACAAACCTCACCGAGGATGCCCTTCGCTTTTTGGCGGACAACTGCCGCGTACCGCTCTTCGCAGAGACGATCTCGGTGGCCAAGGCCCACAAGCTGCGCGGGATTCTTGACCGGATCGATACGCTCAAAGCGGACCGGCTGGAGGTCCAGCTGCTGCTCGGTCGGGAGCCCGACGAAAAGGCCGACGTGGAAGTGACGGCCAGACAGCTGCTGGACCGGGGGGTCAGGCATGTTTACATCACCCTTTCGTCGGGAGCCTACTGCGCGGATGAGACCGGTGCCTGGCGGCTTCCCGGCTACCCGGCGGAGGTCGTCAACAAAACGGGCGCGCGGGACAGTTTTATGGCCGCGCTCGTGTGGGCGCGGATGCGCGGGATGGACCTTCGGGAATCCGCCTGCGCGGGGCTGGCGGCGGCCGGCATCTGTACCGCGGGCGAACCGGTCGTCAATGAGGAGCTCAGCGAACAATATATGCTGGAGGTGATGCAGGGGACGCGGAAGATCACCGCGTCGAAAACCAGGTACTTTCTCTGAGCCGGCAGTGGAGCCGGCCATACGTGGACGGGCGATCGGGCCCGACATCTATGTGTGTGAAGCGTTCGGCCGGGCGAGCCCTCCGGACGCGCCGATTCCCCGGGTGGGGAAGTGAAATGAAAAGGAGAGATCAGAATGAACGGAAAGAAAATGCTCGCGCTGCTGCTGGCGGTCGTCATGGCGGTCATGCCGCTCTCAGGCTGTTCGATGAAGGGGGCGGCGGAGCAGCCCGCGGCGCCTTCGGCGGCTCCCGCGGACGAAGTCCCGGCGGACAAAACGGAGGCTGTCGCGCCGGGAGAGGAAAAACAGCTGAAGATTGGATTTTCCATCATCACGCTGACGTTCCCCTACTATGTGAAGATGCTCGACGGGTTTGAGGCGGCCTGCAAGGAAAAAGGCTGGGACTATGTCTATACCGACGCGGGCATGGACGTGGAAAAGACGGTTAACGACTGCCTCGACCTCACCCTCAAGGACATCGACGCGCTCGTGATCGCAAGCTGGTACGGCGACTCGCTGCAGGATGTCTTCGAGCAGTGCAAGGCGGCGAACATCCCCGTATTTCTGATCGACACCGGTTCGCTGCCGCCCGATGGGGACTATGTGACCAACATCGGGACCGTCGATTTCGACGCGGGCTACAACGGCGGATACTGGGCCGCCGGGCAGATGAAGGAGGCGGGAAAGGAAGCCGTCAGGATGATCTCCTTTACCACCGCGACCTCCAACGGACGCAACCGCGCCGACGGGTTCGTCAAGGGCCTCGAGGAGGGCGGCCTCACGGTGGAGGTGCTCAACGAGTACCTCGGAGACTCCCGCGAGAGCTATATGACCTCCTGCGAGGATGCGCTCGTGACCTATCCGGAACTTGACCTGGTTTTCGCGGCGAACGCGCAGGGCGGCTTGGGCGCGTATGACGCCTGCGTCGCGGCCAACCGTCCCGAGGTCAAAATCGTCGGCTTTGACTGCGAGGATGAGGAGGTCGAACTGATCGACAAGGGCACCCAGTACATCGCGAGCGTCATGCAGCTTCCCGCGGGCATGGCCCAGCAGACCATCCAGAACATCGAGGACTACCTCTACAATGGGGCGACCTTTGAAAAATCCACTCCCTACGAGTCGGGCGTTTACTGTGCGCAGGGCGCGCTGACCACCGAGGATATCCTCGGCAGCAAATAAAAGCGAAACTCCCTTCGCCTGCGGGTTTCCGGGACGGGCGGCCGTCCCGGGCCCGCGGGTTCTGAGGAAAGGAACATTGCCATGCAGGAAAATCACGACGGGAATGTGCTCGTATTGAAAGGGGTCTGCAAGGAATTTCCGGGCGTCAAGGCGCTGACCGACGTCGACCTGACCATCCGCCGCGGAGAGGTCCACGCCCTGGTCGGGGAGAACGGCGCGGGCAAATCGACGCTCATGAAGATCCTTTCGGGCGCCTATAAAAAGGACGGCGGCACCATCCTTTTTAACGGGCGGGAGGTGGAGATCGGCACCCCGAAGGCGGCCGAAAGGCTGGGGATTTCGATCATCCACCAGGAGCTCAACCTGATGGGCAGCCTGACGGTCGCGGAGAACATCTTCCTCGGCCGGCAGCCGAGGGCCCGCGGCATCGTCCAGTGGAAAAAGATGTTCGACGACGCGCAGGCGCTTTTCCGGCGGCTCGGCATTGACGGCGACGTCAGGAGTCCGGTGGGCGAGCTGAGCATCGCCCGCCAGCAGATGGTGGAGATCGCCAAAGCGGTGAGCGTCGACGCGAAGGTCGTCATTATGGATGAGCCGACCTCCTCGCTCACCTCGCGGGAAACGGAAATCCTGTTTTCGATCATCGGGACGCTGAAGGAGCAGGGGGTCGCGGTGATCTTCATCACCCACCGGCTGGAGGAAATCTTCCGGGTGGCCGACCGGCTGACCGTCCTGCGCGACGGCTGCTACATCGGCACGCGTGAGGTGAAGGAGACCACCAAGGACGAACTGATCGCGATGATGATCGGACGGGAGCTCACCCAGCAGTTCCCCGCGCGGAATGCGGAGATCGGGGAGGTCTGCCTCAAGGTGGAGCACCTCTCGGACGGAAGACGGGTCAGGGACGTCTCCTTCGAGGTGCGCCACGGGGAAGTCGTCGGCTTCGCCGGGCTGGTCGGCTCGGGACGCACCGAGACGATGCGCCTCATCTTCGGGGCGGACAAACGCAGGTCGGGCAGGATTCTCATCAACGGCCGCGAGGCGGCCGTGGCCACCACACGGGACGGCATCCGGTCCCGGATCGGCTTTGTCACCGAGGACCGCAAGGGAGAGGGGCTACTGCTTTCGCTGCCGGTGCGGTTCAACATCACGCTGGTTGCCATCCGCAAAATCCAGCGGATGCGGATGCTCAACATGAAGAAGGAGCAGCAGGTCTCGGAGGACTATGTGAAGAGTCTGCACATCGCCACCCCGTCGATTAATCAACGGGTCGTCTACCTCAGCGGCGGCAACCAGCAGAAGGTGGTTGTGGCCAAGTGGCTCTTCTCCGATTCGGAGATCGTCATTTTGGACGAGCCGACCCGCGGGATCGACGTGGGGGCCAAACGGGAAATCTAT
Organism: Anaerotruncus massiliensis (ex Togo et al. 2026); assembly: GCF_030825285.1. NCBI lineage: Bacteria > Bacillati > Bacillota > Clostridia > Eubacteriales > Oscillospiraceae > Anaerotruncus > Anaerotruncus massiliensis (ex Togo et al. 2026). The sequence continues at coordinate 164,377 of NZ_JAPJQF010000001.1, read as the reverse complement.
GAGATCATCAACCGGCTGGCGTCGGAAGGCAAGGCCGTCATCGTGGTCTCCTCCGAGATGGAGGAGGTCATGGGGATCAGCGACCGCATCATCGTGATGCGGGAGGGCGAGGTTGCCGGGACGGTGGAACGGAAGGACTTTTCCCAGCAGCGGATTACAGAATATGCGGTAGGAGGGACGGCGTCATGAGCGGCGGAGCCCAAAAGAGAAACCTGACCGCGGGGAAGATGGTGAGTTACGCCTGGAACAAGCTCGGCGTATGGCTGGTTTTTATCATTCTCTTCATCCTTCTCGCGTTTGCCAACGAAAAATTTCTGCTTCCCGCGAACCTGATCAACGTGGTGCGGCAGATCTGTGTAAACGCCGTTGTGGCGCTCGGCGCGACCTATGTCGTGCTCTGCGGCGAGATCGACCTGAGCCAGAGCTCGCTGGCGGTGCTCGCGGGATGCGGCTGCGCGATGCTGATCATGAGGGCCGGGATGAACATCTACCTCGCGATGGTCATTTCCCTTGCGGCCGGTACGGTCGTCGGCGCGCTGATGGGGCTCATCGTCACCAAGCTGCGCGTGCAGTCGTTCATCGCGACTCTCGGCATGCAGTATGCGCTGGCGGGCGTCGTGCTTCTGCTCACCAACAGCCAGCCGATCACCGGGCTGCCAGATTCCTTCGCGGTCTTCGGGCGCGGCTATGTCGGCCCGATCCCCGTCCCGTCGATCATTTTGGTGATCGTCTTCCTGATCGGCGCGTTTGTTTTAAAATATACCGCCTTTGGACGCAATGTGCTGGCCGTCGGCGAAAATCCGACCGCGGCGAACCTGTCGGGCATCAGCGTGCACAGGACCAAGATCGCCGTCTTTGCGATCGCGGGTCTCATGAGCGCGATGGGCGGCCTGCTGCTGACCGCGCGGCTCTCGTCGGGACAGCCGTCGTCCGGCTCGGACCTGTCCCTGCAGGCGCTGGCCGCCGTCTTTGTCGGCGGCGCGAGCAAGGGCAGCGTCATGAACACGCTGGCGGGCGCGCTCATCATGGGCCTGATCAACAACGGCCTCAACCTCATGGAGGTCAACGCCTACTGGCAGAAGGTCGCGCTCGGGTTCATCATCGTCGGCGCGGTCGCGCTGGACATGTTCCGTTCGTCCCACTCCGGGTCGAAACAATAAAGGAGGATGCGCACATTGCTTTCTAAGGAGTTTTTGGAGTGCTCGCCCGAGGTCGAAGCCGCCCTGGCGGCGGGAAAGCCTGTCGTTGCGCTCGAGTCGACGATCATCTCCCACGGCATGCCCTACCCGAAGAATGTTGAGACCGCGCTCGCGGTCGAACGGGTCGTGCGGGAGCAGGGGGCCGTGCCCGCGACGATTGCGGTGATCGGCGGGAAGCTCAAAGCGGGACTCAGCGAGGAGGAGATCATCCACCTCGGCAAAAAGGGGACGGAGGTCATCAAGGCGAGCCGCCGCGACCTGCCCATCCTGCACGCACTTGGCAGGGACGGCGCCACCACGGTGGCTGCGACGATGATCGTCGCGCACCTGGCCGGCATTTCCGTCTTCTGCACGGGCGGCGTCGGCGGGGTGCACCGTGGCGGGGAGAACACGATGGACATTTCCGCGGACCTCGAGGAACTGGCGCAGACGCCGGTGCTCGTCGTCTGCGCCGGGGCCAAGTCGATCCTCGACATCGGCCGCACCCTCGAATACCTCGAGACCAAGGGGGTTCCGGTTGTCGGCTACCAGACTTCGGAGATGCCCGCCTTCTACACGCGGAAAAGCGGCTTTGGGGTCGATTACCGATTGGATACGCCGCGCGAGATCGCGGCCTCCTTTTACGCCAAGCGGAAGATGGAGATCCCCGGCGGCATGCTCGTGGCAAATCCCATTCCGGAGCAGTACGCGATGGACGCGGACTACATCAACGGCAAGATTGACGAGGCGGTCGCGGATGCGGAGCGCCGGGGGGTCAAGGGCAAGGAGATCACCCCCTTCCTGCTCGATGCAATCCAGAAGATCACAGGCGGCGAAAGCCTGGAAGCGAATATCCGTCTTGTCTTCAACAACGCGGTCGCCGCGTCGAACATCGCGGTGGAACTGGCAAAGCTGAAATAACCGATGGAATAGAAAGGAAGGACTCTTATGAGCAAGATCAATCGAAACGAGCCGCCCCTCTTTGAGGTGGATGGGAAAGCGGTCCTGACGGGACTCAGGCGCGGAGACAAACTGGGCAGGTATGCGATCCTGGCGGTCCGCGATCCGCTGGGCTTTTCCAAGGATGCGGCGGACGTCATCGCCGACTCGATGACCGACGTCAGGGAGATCACCCGCAATTCGATGTTCACCGTCCTCAGCGGCTGCTATCAGGACGCGCAGATCATCGTCTGTTCCACCGGCAGCGGCGGCGCGGACACCGAGATCGCAATGGTGGACCTCATGCAGTACGGCGGCGTGGACACCTTCCTGCGCATCGGCACCTCGGGCACCCAGCGCCCCGACCTCAACGTCGGCGACATTGTCATCACCTCCGGCGCGGTCCGCGACGAGGGCCTTACCAAGGAATATATCGACGCCTGCTACCCCGCCATCGCCAGCTATGAGCTGATGCTGCCGATGATCGAATCGGCGCAGGCCCGTTCCCTCCGCTATCATGTCGGCATCACCCGCTCCAACGATGCGATCTACTGTGGACAGGGCCGCCCGGTTATGGGGTACCTGCCCAACGAAGGCGTTGTCGAGCATTGGGTGAACGCAGGCGTGCTCAACGTCGAACGCGAGACGGCCGCCATCCTGACCCTTGCTCAGCTCTTCCATGCGCGCGGCGGTTCGATCTGCACGGTCTGCAACAGCTCGATCACCCAGAAGGTCGGCGTATCGCAGGGGATCGACGATGCGATCGCCGTCGGTCTGGAGGGGCTTGCACTCCTCGCCAGGCGCGACGCGGAGAAGGAAAGGGCCGGGCAGAAATGGTGGAGCCCGCACTGCGGCTGATGCGCCGGCAAAATGGGAAAGGGGGGCCGGAGGATGGGGCTGAAGACGCCGCCCGGCGGCATGAATAAAACGGCCGGGCCGGAGGTGCTTGCGATCGGCGACGTGCTGATGGATTACCAGTACTGGGTCGACCGGTTCCCGCAGAGGGGCGGGGACGTCAAAATCCTGATGTCGAGCTGCAGCCCGGGCGGATCCGCGGCGAACACTGCGTTTTCCCTCGCGCTGCTGGGGATCCGGTGCGGATTCTGCGGACGGATCGGGAAGGACGCGGCGGGCCGTCGTGTCGAGGAACGGATGCAGAACGCAGGTCTGGACCTGAGCTGCATGCAGTACGGCGACGACACCGGCTATACCGTGACGATCATAGACGACCGCAGCGAACGGACGATGCTATCCTTTCGCGGCGCAGCCGGCGAACCGCTGGAATTGACCGCCGCGCTCCGGCAGACGCTGCAAACCGTCCGGGTGCTGCTGCTCTCCGGATACCTGCTGGCCGATGCGGCGCAGGCGCGCTTTGCGGTCGAGGCCGCCGGGATGACGCGGCGGGCGGGCGGGCTGGTCGCGCTCGACGCCTCCCCAAATATCGAAAATGTCCCGCCCGATACCCTGCGGGAGGCGCTCGCTGTAACCGATATCCTGCTGCCGAACCGGCGGGAGATGCAGGCGATCACCGGCGTTTGGGAAACGGGCGCCGGCCTGGATGCGCTGCTGTGCAGGGTGCCGATCGCCGCGCTCAAGCTGGGCGCGGAGGGGTCGGCGCTCGGGATCCGCGGCGGATACTCCGAAACCGGACGCTGGCATGTCCCTGCCGTCGAGGTGACCCCGCTGGATACGACGGGCGCGGGAGACGCCTTCAACGCGGGATTTCTCGCGTCCTACCTGCGCGGGGAAAAACCAGAGGACTGGCTTCGAGCGGGAAACGCGCTCGCCGCGCGGGCAATCTCGCAAAAGGGCGCCGTGCCGTTCGACGGAATGGAAGAAAAGGTGTGTGCCGGAGTCGGCTGATTGCACACCGGATATCCAGAGGGGATCCCGCCGGCGGGATTCCCTCTGATTCTTTTCCTGGCCGCCCGGCCTTCCATTCATAAAACGAATGGAAAGCGCTATATATTATAATTGTATGGAAAAGCGGTACAGCTTGACTTTTGGGCCGGATTCCGATAAAATTTAAGGCATTACAAATGGTTGTTTGCCGCACAGTCCCACGCCATTCGGAAGCGACGCGCTGCCGGATGGCGTTTTGTATGGGGCGTGGCGGAGGATGGAGGAGTCGGTTTGGAAATACGGATGGCCGGGATCGACAGCTCCCGCGCCCCGGTCGGGGTACGGGAGCGGTTCGCGATGACCGCTTCGGCCGCGTCCGAGGCGGCGGCGCGCGCCTGCCGGGAGTTTGGCGCAAAGGGGTGCGTTCTTCTCTCCACCTGCAACCGCACCGAGCTGTGGTTGAGCGGGCGCGCTTCGCTCGAACCCTATGAGCTGCTCTGCGCGCTCAGGGGCGCGGAGCCCGGCGCGCACCGGGACTGCTTTGTCCGCCGCGAGGGCCTTGAGGCGGCGGAACATCTCTTCCAGCTCGCGTGCGGAATGAAATCCCAGGTCTTCGGAGAGGACCAGATTTTGACCCAGGTCGGGACCGCCCTCTCCCTCGCCCGGGAGGCGGGCGCGGCCGACGCGGTGCTGGAAACCCTCTTCCGGTCGGCCGTCACCTCGGCCAAGAAGGTCAAAACGGCCGTCCGCCTGACGGAGGCGGACCAGTCGGTGGCGGTGCGGATGGAGGCGTTTTTGAAGGGCGTCATGGGACCGCTCGCGGGTACGCCCTGCCTGGTGATCGGAAACGGAGAGATGGGGCGGCTCGCGGCGCGGCGGCTTGTGGAGGCCGGGTGCCGCGTCTCGATGACGGTGCGCCGCTACCGCCACGGGGAGGTTTCGCTGCCGGACGGCGTGGAGGCGGTTTCCTATGAGGAGCGGCTCTCCCTCCTGCCGCGGGTGCGCCTGGTGGTCAGCGCGACCGCAAGTCCACACTATACGCTGCGCGCGGCGGAGGTCGGGCCCGCTCTCTCGGGGCCGATGGTATTCTGCGATCTCGCGGTGCCCCGGGACATCGACCCGGCGATCGCATCCCTGCCGGGGGCGCGGGTTTACGACACCGACGGGATCTGCGGCGGGGCGGACGCCCGCCGCGATGAAGCCGCTCTGACGCGGGCGCGGGAGATCCTCGCGGACGGCCTTGCGGAATTCGCGCGGTGGTACGGCTTTCGCGCGGTGGTGCCCGCGGCAAGGGAGACCGGCGAGCTCGTCGCCCGGGACTTTATGGGCCGGGTGGAAAAGACGGTGCGCGGCCTCGGACTCTCCGGGGAGGCGGAGGAGGAGCTTCTCGGCCGGCTGCGGGCTTCGGCGGAAAAGACGGTCGACAGGCTGCTCTTCGGCCTGCGGGAGACGCTGCCGTCCGAGCTGTGGCAGCCCTGTATGGACGCGCTGCATCTGGCCGCCGGAGGGCGCGCCGAACCCGCGGGGCCGGGCGATTTTGCCCCCCGGCCCGCGGCCGGAGGGACGGAAAACGCTCCGCGTTTTCCGCTGTTCGTCGATCTGACGAACAGCAAAATCGCCCTCGTGGGCGGCGGCCGCGTCGCGGCGCGCCGCGCGAAGGCGCTCGCCCCCTTCGGCTGTTCCCTCACGGTGATCGCGCCGGACATCTCCCCGGAGATCGAGGCGCTCGGCGCGCGGATCGTCCGCCGCGCCTTCCGGGCGGGCGACTGCGCGGGCTTCGACCTTGTGCTCGCGGCGACCGACGACCGGGAAACCAATCACGCGGTCGGGGAGGAAGCCCGGCGGCTGGGCATCCCGGCGAACGTCTGCGACGCGCCGGGGGAGTGCGGCTTCTTTTTCCCGGCGGTTGTGCGGCGGGACGCGCTCGTCGTCGGGGTGACCGCCAGCGGGACGAACCACGCGCTGGCAAAGGCCGCGGCGGACAGTCTCCGCGCGCGGATGGAGGAATGGATTCCAAAGGAGGTGACGGCGGATGCGGCGACGTAAAATCCGCTTTGGCAGCAGGGAGAGCAGACTCGCGGTCATCCAGAGCGAACTGGTGATGGATGCGATCCGCCGGGCGCATCCCGACTGGGAGCTGGAGCTCGTGACGATGAAAACGACGGGCGACGTGATTCTCGACCGCCCGCTCGACCGGGTGGGCGGCAAGGGCCTTTTCGTAAAGGAGCTCGACCGCGCGCTCCTGGAGGGCCGCATCGATTTCGCGGTACATAGCCTCAAGGACCTGCCGATGGAGCAACCGGAAGGGCTGCCCATCCTGGCCTATTCCCGCCGCGCCGACCCGCGCGACGTGCTGGTTCTGCCGGAGGGCGCGGACCGCCTGGACCCGGAAAAGCCGCTTGGCTCGTCGAGTCCGCGCCGTGCACTCCAATTGGGGGGCCTTTTTCCCGGGATGCGGGTGGAAAGCGTGCGCGGCAACATCCAGACCCGCCTCTCCAAGATGGACGGCGGACAGTTTTCCGCGCTGGTGCTGGCCTATTCGGGCATCCTGCGCCTCGGGCTGGAAAACCGCGTCAGCCGGGTCTTTTCCACCGATGAAATGCTCCCGGCGGCGGGCCAGGGGATTCTGGCGGTGCAGGGGAGGGCGGAGGAGGACGCCTCCTTCCTCAGCTGCGCTGACGACGAAAATTCGCGGGCCGCGGGGCTCGCGGAACGCGCCTTTGTGCGCGCGCTCGACGGGGGCTGTTCCTCCCCCATCGCCGCCTACGCGGAGCTTCACGGGCAGGAGCTTCGGCTGACCGGCCTCTACTGCCGGGAGGCGGACGGGAGCCATACGGTCGAACACATGACCGGCAGCCGGACAGATGCGGAAAAGCTCGGCGTCCTGTTGGCCGAACGGATGAGGAGGCGGGTATGAGCGGAAAGGTCTATCTGGTCGGCGCGGGCCCGTCCGACGCGGGACTGCTGACCCTCAAGGGTTATGAACTGCTGCAAACCGCCGACGTGGTGGTGTACGACGCGCTCGTGGGCGGGGAGGTGCTCGGGCTGATTCCGCCCGAAACCCGCCGTGTCGACGTGGGCAAGCACGCGGGGAGCCATCCGGTGCCGCAGGAGGAGATCAACCGCATCCTGCTGCGGGAGGCGCTCGAGGGGCATACCGTCGTGCGGCTCAAGGGCGGGGACCCCTTCCTCTTCGGGCGGGGCGGCGAGGAGCTCGAGCTGCTCGCGGAGCGGGGCGTTCCCTTCGAGGTGGTGCCGGGCGTGACCTCGGCCGTCGCGGTGCCCGCCTACGCGGGCATTCCCGTGACCCACCGGGACTGCTGCTCATCGGTGCACATCATCACCGGCCACACGAAAAAATCGCCGGGCGCGCGCACCGACTATCGGGCGCTCGTCCGCTTGGGCGGCACGCTGGTCTTTCTGATGGGGGTCGCTGCGCTGGAGGAGCTCTGCGCGGGACTGCTCGGCGGCGGCATCGACCCGGCCACGCCCGCCGCAATTTTGGAGCGGGGGACCACGGCCCGCCAGCGGCGGATTTCCGGAACGGTCGAAACCCTGCCCCAAAAGGCACGGGAAGCGGAGGTCGGGACCCCGGCGGTCATCGTCGTGGGGGAGGTCTGCGCATTGGCGGAGCGGTTCTCCTGGGCGGAGAAGCGCCCGCTCGGCGGCAGGCGGGTGATTGTCACCCGCCCGCGAAAGCTGGCCTCCCGCATGACCGCGAAGCTGCGCGCGCTGGGTGCCGAGGTCCTGGAGCTGCCGTCGATCGTGACGGAGCCGGTCGCGCCGAATCCGGCGCTTGACGAGGCGCTCGCGCGGATCGGCGAATACGGCTGGCTCGTCTTCACGAGCCCGACGGGGGTGCGCGTCTTCCTGGAGCACCTGCGCGAAACCCGCTTCGACCTGCGGCGGCTGGGCGGGGTGCGGCTGGCCGCGATCGGCCCGTCGACCGCCGGGGCGCTCGGGGAGCGCGGGCTGCTGCCCGCGCTCCTGCCCGAACGCGCCTACGCCGCCGCGCTCGGCGCGGCGCTGGCGGAACGCGCCGCCGGGGAGCGGGTGCTTATCTGCCGCGCGAGGCAGGGCTCGCCCGAGCTGACGCGCGCGCTCGATGCGGCGGGGATCTCCTACGACGATCTCCCGCTCTACGAGACGCGTTACGCCCATCCGGACGCGAAGCGCGCGGCGGAGCTGCTCGACGCGGGGGAGATCGACTATGTGGCGTTCACGAGCGCGTCGACCGTCCGGGGGTTTGCGGAGACGCTCGGGAAACGGGATTACCGGGAGGTCCGCGCGGTCTGCATCGGGGAATCGACCGCCGCGGCCGCGCGGGAATACGGGATGCGGGTGGTGACCGCCTCGGAGCCGTCGATCGACGCGATGGCAGACCGGATGGCAGAACTGAGTGAGAAGGAGCGTAAGGGATATGGAGCTTATTGAGAGGCCGAGAAGGCTGCGGAAGACCCCGGCCGTCCGCGGGCTGGTGCGGGAGACGCGGGTGTCGAAATCCGCGCTGGTTTATCCGATCTTCGTCAAGGAGGGGCGGGAGATCGCCGAGCCGATCCCCTCGCTCGACGGGCAGTTCCGCTACAGCCCCGACATGCTGCATGTGGAGCTTGAAAAGGTGCGGGAGGCGGGGGTGCCCGCCGTGCTGCTCTTCGGGCTGCCCGCGCATAAGGACGAATGCGGCTCGGGCGCGTGGGACGACGAGGGCGCGGTGCAGCAGGCGCTGCGGCTGGCCAAACGGGACTTTCCCGAACTCTATCTCATCACCGACGTGTGCATGTGCGAATACACCTCCCACGGGCACTGCGGCATTTTGAACGGCCGAGAGGTCGACAACGACAGGACCCTTGAGTTGCTTGCCAAAACCGCCCTCTCCCACGCGCGGGCGGGCGCGGACATGGTCGCGCCCTCCGACATGATGGACGGCCGGATTCTCGCGCTGCGCCGGGCGCTCGACGGCGCGGGCTTTTCCGACACGCCGATCATGTCCTATGCGGTCAAATACGCCTCCGCCTTCTACGGGCCCTTCCGCGACGCGGCGGGCTCGGCGCCCGCCTTCGGCGACCGGCGGGGCTACCAGATGGATTACCACAATGTCCGGGAAGCGGTCCGGGAGGCGGCCCTCGACGTGGAGCAGGGGGCGGACGTCCTGATGGTGAAGCCCGCGCTCTCCTATCTCGACGTGGTGCGCGAGGTCAAGTCGCGGTTCGACCTGCCGCTGGCCGCCTACAGCGTCAGCGGGGAATACGCGATGATCCGGGCGGCGGGGAAGGCGGGCCTCATCGATGAGGCGGCGGTCGCCTGCGAGGCGGCGGTATCCGTCTTCCGCGCGGGAGCGGACATCCTCATCACCTACTACGCCAAGGAGCTCGCGGGCTGGATCGACGAGGGGAGGATCGGCTGATGGGACGTTCGGAGGAACTGTTCGAGCGGGCGAAAAAGGTCATCCCCGGCGGGGTCAACAGCCCGGTGCGGGCGTTCGGCTCGGTGGGGCTGACCCCGCGCTTCATCTCCCGCGCCGACCGGCAGAAAATATACGACACGGACGGGCGTGCATACACCGATTACGTCGGCTCGTGGGGGCCGATGATCCTCGGGCACAACCATCCCGTGGTGCGCGAGGCGGTCGAGCGCGCGGTGAGGGACGGCCTCAGCTTCGGCGCGGCGACCGAGCGCGAGGTGGAGATGGCGGAGCTCGTCTGCGGGGCGGTCCCGTCGGTCGAGCTGGTGCGGATGGTCAATTCGGGCACCGAGGCGGTCATGAGCGCGGTGCGCGCGGCGCGCGGTTTTACCGGACGGGACAAGCTCGTCAAATTCGCGGGCTGCTACCACGGCCACAGCGACGCGATGCTCGTCAAGGCGGGCTCGGGCGTGATGACGGCGGGGGTGCCGGACAGCGCGGGGGTGCCCGCGGCCTGTGCCGGCGACACGCTGACCGCCGCCTATAACGACCTTGAGAGCGTGGAGCTGCTCTTCGCGGAGAACCCGGGGAAGATCGCGGCGGTCATCGTCGAGCCTGTCGCCGCCAATATGGGTGTGGTGGAGCCCGCCGGGGGCTTTTTGAAGGGGCTGCGGCGGCTCTGCGACGAAAACGGCGCGGCGCTCATTTTCGACGAGGTGATCACCGGCTTCCGGCTGGCGTTCGGCGGCGCGCAGGAGCGGTACGGCGTCGAGGCCGACCTCGTCACCTACGGCAAGATCATCGGCGCGGGGATGCCGGTGGGCGCCTACGGCGGGCGGCGGGAGATCATGGAGCGGGTCGCGCCGGTGGGGAGCGTCTACCAGGCGGGCACCCTCAGCGGCAATCCCGTCGCGATGGCGGCGGGGCTTGCCCAGCTCCGTTACCTGCGGGAGCACCCGGAGGTCTACGCGCATATCGAAAGCCTCGGCCGGAGGCTGCGCGCCGGGCTGCGGGAGGCCGCGCCCGGCTGCGCGGTGACGGGCGCGGGGTCGCTCTGCTGCCTCTTTTTTACCCCCGGCCCGGTCGTCGATTACACGACGGCGAAGGCGGCCGACACCGCGCGGTTCGCGCGCTGCTTCCGGTTTTTGCTCGACCGGGGGATCTACACCGCGCCCAGCCAGTTCGAGGCGCTCTTCCTCTCGGACGCGCACACCGAGGGGGATGTGGACGCCCTTGCGGCCCGCGTCGCGGATTTTTTCCGCACGGAAAAAAACTGAACGGGACCGGAAAGGGCCGCTGCGGGAAACCGCGGCGGCCCTTTCCATTGCCAAACCCTGGCCATCCGATTCATTTTTTCAATTGGCAAGCATATTGTTAACCATGTTATACTATTCACAAAGGGAGCCGTGCCGTCCGGGGACGCTCCATCCAACGAGGAAAGGCGGAAGAAAACAGATGGGATATCGCTTGAGCTATCCGGAGGCAGACGAGCTCTTCCGGAAACTGTCGGCGGAGTATGAGATCTACGCGCCGAAGCTGTTTGAGAAACAGGGCCGTTATTCCGATACGGACATTGTCCGGTACGACCGGGTTAAACGGGCCGAGGAGATCGTCTGGGACCGCAAATCGGACTTTTCGGCCAAGGAGGTCGTCAGCCCGATCACCCAGACCATTTTTTACTTTACCGAGGACGAATACCGCGAGAGCCGCACGGGCGCCAAAAAGCTCCTCATCTTCCTGCGCCCCTGCGACATCAACGCGTTTGAGCACCAGGACAAGATCTACCTGGAGAACGGCGGCATCGCCGACGTGTTCTACCAGCGGGTGCGCGACCGGGTGCGCTTTGTGCTGATGGAGTGCACCGAGGGGTGGGACACCTGCTTCTGCGTCTCGATGGGCGCCAACCGCACGAACGACTATTCCGCCGCCGTCCGGCGCGACGAAAACGGCCTGCTCTTCTCGGTCCCCGACCCCGGGCTGGCCCCCCATTTCGCCGGGAACCGGGAGGAGCCGTTCGAGGTCCGGTTCATCGAGCAAAACGATTTCACCGTGGAAATTCCCGAGATCCCCAATAAGGACGTGCTCAACAAGCTCAAAAAGCACCCGATGTGGCAGGAGTTCAACGACCGCTGCATCAGCTGCGGAAGCTGCACCGTCGCGTGCAGCACCTGCACCTGCTTCACCACGGTGGACAAAATCTACGGCGAAAACGCCCACGCGGGCGAACGCCGCCGCGTGGCGGCCTCCTGCCAGGTGGCGGGCTTCGACTGCATGGCGGGCGGGCATGAGTTCCGCACGACCGCGGCCGACCGGATGCGCTACCGCGTCCTACATAAGGTGCACGACTACAAGGCCCGTTTCGGCGATTTCCACATGTGCGTGGGCTGCGGGCGGTGCAGCGCGAGATGCCCGAAGTTCATCTCGTTCCCCGCCACCATCAACAAGATGGCCGCCGCGATCAAAGAGATCGTCGCCGCCGAACGCCAGTGAAAGAAGGAGGATACCGATGAACAATCCCGTCATGCCGAAACCCCATCAGATTCTGGATATCATCCGGGAGACCAATCTGGAATACACCTTCCGGATTGAGACGGATATGCGTCCCCAGCACGGGCAGTTCTTTCAGCTCTCCCTCCCGCGCGTCGGCGAGTGCCCCATCTCGGTGAGCAATTTCGGAGAGGGGTGGATGGAGTTCACCATCCGCTCGGTCGGCAAGGTGACCGACCAGTTGTTCTCCCTCCAGCCGGGCGACGAGCTTTTCGTGCGCGGCCCCTACGGAAAGGGCTGGCCGACCGACGAGCTGCGCGGCAAGCACCTCGTCGTCGTCGCGGGCGGCACGGGCGTTTCGCCGGTGCGCAGCCTGCTCAACAAATGCGCCGCCGAGCCGGACTTCGTGAAGAGCGTCGACCTCATCTGCGGCTACAAAAATGAGGACTGCATCCTCTTCCGCCCCGATCTCAGGCGCTGGGCGGAGAAGTTCCGCGCGATCTACACCCTCGACAGCCAGGTGTGCGAGGGGTGGGAGACGGGGCTCGTCACCACCCACATCTCGAAGGTGCCGTTCGACTCCTTCGGGGACGATTACGCGGTGATCATCGTCGGCCCGCCCGTCATGATGCACTTCTGCGGTCTGGAATGCAAAAAGCTCGGCATCCCGGACGAAAAGATCTGGGTCTCCTTCGAGCGCAAAATGTCCTGCGCCGTGGGCAAATGCGGGCACTGCCGCATCGACGAGACCTATGTCTGCCTGGAAGGCCCCGTATTCAACTATACGGTCGCCAAAGACCTGTTGGATTGAGGAGGGAACAAGCGGATGAACCAGGATATCAACATTAAAAAACTCCAGAAGAACTGCTGGCGGCAGTCGAAGGTGCCGGGCGAATTCATGCTCCAGATGCGGGTCCCCGGCTCGATGATCAGCGCGAAGCACCTCGAGCGGGTCCAATATATCTGCCAGACGTGGGGCAACGGCAATTTCCACGTCGGCATGCGCCACACCCTCAACGTGCCGGGCGTCAAATACGAGGACATCCCGGCGGTCAACGACTACATCTCCGAGTACCTCGAAGAGGTCGAGTGCGACATGTGCGACGTCGACATGGAGACCGACGCGGGCTATCCGACGATCGGCTCCCGCAACATCATGGCCTGCATCGGCAACACCCACTGCATCCTCGCCAACTACAACACCCAGGATCTCGCCCGCAAGCTGGAACCGCTCGTCTTCCCGAGCCACTACCACATCAAGATGTCCCTCTCGGGCTGCCCGAACGACTGCGGCAAGGGCCACTTCAACGATTTCGGCATCGTCGGCATCTCCAAGATGGTCTACCACTATGAGCGGTGCATCGGCTGCGGCATGTGCATCGACGCGTGCAAAAAGCACGCGACCGGCGTGCTCTCCTTCACCGAGGACAAAAAGATCGCCAAGGACACCTGCTGCTGCGTCGGCTGCGGCGAGTGCGCGACCGTCTGCCCCGCGGGCGCGTGGACCCGCAGACCCACCAAGTTCTTCCGCGTGCTGGTGGGCGGGCGCACGGGCAAGCAGTCCCCCCGCATGGGCAAGACCTTCCTCAACTGGGTCACCGAGGACGTCCTCCTCGCGGTCATCGGCAACTGGCAGAAGTTTTCCGCCTGGGTGCTGGACCACCAGCCCGTCTATATGCACGGCGGCCACCTGATCGACATGGCCGGCTACGACAAGTTCAAGGAGATGATGCTCGAGGGCGTCACGCTGAACCCCGAGGCGACGGTGGCGCAGCGCATCCTGTGGACAGAGACCGAGTACCGCGCCCAGATCAACGTGATCCCGCTTTCCGAGCACCCCAAGGCGGGCCCGCGAAAATAGGCCGCCTGCCGGAAAAAGCCTCCCGCGCATACGCGCGGGAGGCTTTTTTGGCGCCGGTCAGCCTCCCGAAAAGGTGGCGCAGACCTCGCCGAGAAGGTCGAGGAAGGCCCCGGCGGCGTCGGGGAGGGGGCGGTCATTCGGAAGGATGTAGGAAAAATCGCGGGTGTAGGAGCTGCGGACGGGCAGCTCGACCAGTTCGCCGCTGCGCAGCTCGTCGAGCATGACGAGCCGGGAGAGGAAGCAGACGCCGAGCCCCTGCTTGACGACCTCCTTGATGGCGAAATTGGAGTTGTATTCGATGCGGTTCTCCACGCGGATGTGGTTGGAGGAGATGAAGCTGTCGAGGTACTGCTCGGTGCCCGAGCCCTGCTCGCGGGTGATCCACAGCACCTTGCCCAGCCTGCCGGGGCTGGCGTCCCCGAGCTCCCCCGCGAGGGCGGGGGAGGCGGCGAGCACGAGGTGGTCGGTATAGAAGTCGGTGCGCTGGAAGCTGTGGGGGATGTCCCGCCCCTCGATGAGCCCCACGTCGATCCGCCCGTCCTCGAGCGCGTCGCAGACCTCGCGGGTGTTGCCGACCAGCACCCCCGCGCGCACGTCGGGATACCGCCCGCAGAAAGCCGCCAGGACCCTGGGAAGCATATGGTCGCCGATCGTCATGCTCGCGCCGATCTCGAGGCGTTGGACGGCGGCGCTGTGCCGGATCTGGTCGAGCTCCCCGAAGGTGTCCTCCAGGGTGCCGAGCACCTTTTTGGCGCAGCGGTAGACCGCCTCGCCCGCCTCGGTCAGCTCGATCTGCCGGGAGACGGCCGAACGGGTGAGCAGGCTTGTCCCGCCGAAAAAGATCTCCACCTTCTTGACCTGCTGGCTGACGGTGGGCTGGGAAAAATTCAGCTTCTGCGCCGTGCGCGTGAAGTTTTTGCTCTCCGCCACCTCCACAAAGGTCCGCAGTTCCTCGAACAACCTCAGTCACTCCCCTCTGTACATTGATCCTATCATAGCACCTTTCGGCCCCGGTATCAAATCCCAATGCAAAATTGCGCGGAGGGGATTGGAATTCCCGGGGAAATGAGGTACAGTGTAAGGGAAGCGAACGAAAAAGACGGACAGGGGGAACTCGTCATGCGATTTGCTGTAATCGGCACCAATTTTATCACCGACCGGCTCCTGACGGCAGCGGGGGAGGTCCCGGGGTTCCGGCTGGAGGCGGTCTGCTCCCGCACGCGGGAGCGCGGGAGGGAATACGCCGCGAAGTGGGGCGCGCCCCGGGTCTTCACAGACCTCGACGAGCTGGCCGCCTGCCAGGAGGTGGACGCGGTCTACATCGCGAGCCCCAACGCCCTGCACCGCGCGCAGGCGGTGAGGATGCTCCGCGCGGGAAAGCACGTGCTCTGCGAAAAGCCCGCCGCCTCCAACGCCCGCGAGCTGCGGGAGATGTATGCCGCCGCGGATGAAAGCGGCACGCTGCTTCTGGAGGCGATGCGCCCGGCGTTCCTGCCCTCCCTCGACCGGCTGCGCGAGGCGCTCCCGAGGATCGGCAAGGTGCGGCGCGCGGTGCTCAGCTTCTGCAAATACTCCTCGCGCTACGACCGGTTCCGCGCGGGCGTCATCGAAAACGCCTTCAACCCCGCCCTCTCCAACGGCGCGCTGATGGACATCGGCGTCTACTGCGTGCACCTGCTGCTGCTCCTTTTCGGGGAGCCGGAACGGATCCAGGAGGCCTGCGTCAAGCTCGAAAACGGAGTGGACGGCGCGGGCACCATCCTCGCGTCCTACGGGGAGATGACCGCCGAGCTGCTTTACTCGAAGATCAGCGGCATGGACGACCGCAGCGAGCTCCAGGGGGAGGACGGCAGCATCTTCCTGGGGGACATCAGCCACCTGGGGGATCTCCGCCTGTCCATGCGGGGCGGCGGCGGGGAGACGCCCCTGCCGGTGGAAACGGCGGAGCACGACATGCGCCACGAGCTGGAAGCGTTCCTCAGGATGGCCGAGACGGGCCGGGGAGAGGAGCCCCACCGCCGCCGGTCGATCGCCGCGATGGAGCTGCTGGACGAGGCGCGGCGGCAGTGCGGCATCCGTTTCCCCGCCGACGAAACGCGGTAATAGCGATAAAACGGGAACAGGGCGCCCGCCGGACGGCGGGCGCCCCTATTTTATGCGGGCGGATCCTCGCCGCCGCAGAGCAAGCGCTGGCATTCGAGCAGCTCGACGGTCCGGAAGAGCTCGTCGGGCGTGCCGGCCGGCAGGTTCGCTTCAAGGATTTCCCGCCGCAGGCCGGGCGGGAGCGCGTCGAGCAGGGCGCGCGGCGCGGGATTGGTATCCGTCACGGCCATCGCCTCCAAACGGTTATTTGGACAGCCCCTCGAGGATGTTCCCCGCGTAGCGTTCCAGCTCGGCCTGCGTCTGGATGCGTTCCCCGCCGCGGTGGACCAGGTCCTGCACATAGCTCGGCAGGGCGCTGTAATACTGCTTGGCGCGCGCGTCCCGCTGGAGCAGGGCGTCGAGTCCTGTGGGGAAGCTCCCGTTCACTTTTGACATGTTCATCACCTCGCCCTATAGTATGGGGCGGGGCGGGGCCCTTCATGCAGGGGACGGAAATTCAGAGCAGGCAGGGGTTGCCGATGATGCAGAGCAAAAAGAAGATGACGAGCGCGATCAGAAAGACCGCGAGGCAGCCGTCGCATCCGGGCGCGCCGGAACGGCAGCGGGGGCAGTTTTCCGGGCGGCAGCCGCAGCTTTCCCGGTCGGGGCAGTCGGAACAGTTCATCAAGGATCCCTCCCATACCGATTTATATGCGGGGGAGGGCGGACAGATGAATGGCCCCCGCCGAACGGAGGGAACGGCGGGGGCCGGAGAATGGAATTGGGAGTAAATCGGAATGACTACCGCCCGAGCACCTGCATGACTCCCCGCACGGTCGTTTCATTGACGGCGAGGTAGCAGTCGTTGGAGGGCGGAAGGGAAGACCCGAAATTCAGCGTCGGGTTCAGCAGGGTCGAAGGGTCGGAAACCTGCGCGGTGCCGCCCAGGTGGACGCGGGAGACGCCCGTCTCCTCGACGAGGCGCAGGATGTTGCCCGCGCGCACGCCGCCCCCTGCGAGGACCTGGATCCGGTCTCCGTACATCTGCTGCATCGCGCGGATGGCGGGCGCGCCGGTCAGCGCGTCGGCGCAGCCGCCGCTCGTCAGCACGCGGGTCACCCCGAGGGAGACGAGCTTCGACGCGGCGTCGAGCATGTTTTCGGTGACGTCGATAGCCCGGTGAAAGACCGTCTCACAGCCGCCGGTACATTCTAGGAAGCGCGCGCACCGCTCGTAATCGAGACGGCCGTCGGCGGTCAGGAAGCCGAAGACGACGCCGTCCGCCCCCATCCGGGAGAAGCGGCGCGCGTCCTCGCACATGACGGAAAAGTCCTCGTCGGAATAGCAGAATCCCGCGCCGCGCGGACGGACCATGACGCTGACGGGCAGGGAAACCTGCTCCTTGACCAGGGCGACGAGGCCGGCGGAGGGGGTGAGCCCGCCCAGCAGATGGGCGGACACCAGCTCGATCCGGTCGGCGCCCACGCGTTCGGCCAGTTTGCAGTCCTCGAGCGAGCCGCAGCAAAACTCAATGGACACGCGGTTTTTCATGGGAACGCCTCCTGGGGAAGAAGAGGGTCTCACTTCTTATAGGTGATTGCCGCCGTCCTGCCCCCCTCGGCGGGGCCGGGGCAGGCGGTCATCGACTTGATCGCGTCAAGGTTGGTGATGATGCAGGGGGACATCGGGGAAAGGCCCTGCTCCCTGATGAAGCCGATGTCCATCTCCATGATCTTGTCGCCCTTTTTGACCTTCTGGCCGACCTCGACAAAGCTCTGGAAGCCCTTGCCCTCGAGCTTGACGGTGTCGATGCCCAGGTGGACGAGGATCTCCAGGCCGTCGTCCGACTCGATGCCCATCGCATGGAAGGTGTGGGCGATCTGGAAGATCGTCCCGTCGACGGGGGAGTAGACCGTCCCTTCGGTCGGGTCGACGGCGATGCCGTCCCCGAGCACCTTTTCCGCAAAGACGGGGTCGGGGACCTCGGTCACGGGGATCACCTTCCCGGTCAGCGGGGCCGCGATTTCAAGTTGTTTGCCTTTCAGAAAGTTCAGCATACCCTATTCTCCTTATACTGTTGCCCGCTGCCGGGGCTTTTGATAGTAGTGCAAGATATCCCTCTCCGCCGCGGCGGAGAGGGATATCCGAAAGACGGATACGGTTTTGATCAGAGGAACTTCTTCATCGCGTCGACGAGCAGCTCCGCCTTCATGCCGACGATGACCTGGGTGACCTGGGTCCCGGCCTTCATCACGCCCGAGGCGCCGAGAGCCTTGAGGTCCTTCTCGTCGATCTCCTTGTTGCTGACAAGGACGAGGCGCAGGCGGGTGATGCAGCTCTCGATCTCCTTGATGTTTTCCTTGCCGCCGAGGACCGCGATATATTTCTGGGCCAGCTCGTCGAAGCCGATGTCGTCGGCCAGCTTTCCGAAGTCCGCGGTCTCCTCGTCTTCCTCGCGGCCGGGGGTCTTGAGATCAAACTTCTTGATGACGAAGACGAACAGGAAGAAGTAGATGACCGCCATGATCAGGCCGATGACGATCGACAGGGCGGGTTTGGTGGAAATGCCCCAGTTGAGGACCATGTCGAAGAGGCCGGCAGAGAAGCCGAAGCCCATCTTGATGCCGAGCATGACGCTGACCGCCATGGAAACGCCGGTCAGGGCGCCGTGGATCACGAAGAGGCCGGGAGCGAGGAACATGAACATGAACTCGATCGGCTCGGTGATGCCGCAGAGGAACGCCGGGATCGCGACGGAGATCATCGCGCCGCCGATGGCGGCCTTGTTCTCCTTCTTCGCGCAGAAGTACATGGCAAGCGCGGCGGCCGGCAGCGCAAACATCATGATCGGGAAGAAGCCAGCCATGTAGTTTCCGGCAGTCGGGTCGCCCGCGAAGAAGCGGGTCAGGTCGCCGTGGACCACGGTGCCGTCAGGCTTGGCAAACTCACCGAAGTTGAACCAGAAGTAGGAGTTGAGCACGTGGTGCAGGCCGACGGAGAGCAGCACGCGGTTGAAGAAGCCATAGATTGCCGCGCCGGCCGCGCCGATGCTAGAGAGGAATCCGGCGAAGGTGTCAAGCATCTTCTGGATGAACGGCCAGACAAAGCCGAAGCCGATACCGGCAAGCAGCGTGTAAAGGCCGGTCATGATGGGAACGAAGCGGCGGCCGCCGAAGAAGGCGAGCCAGTCGGGCAGCTTGGCGCTCTTATACTTGTTGTAGGCGACGCCCGCTATGACGCCCGCGATGATACCGCCGAAGTGCGCCATGTTGACCGAAGCAACGCCGGCGTAGAGGCTCTGCGCCCAGGCGAAGCCGCCGACCGAACCGAACAGGCCGGTGGCGCCCTCCGCGACGGGAGTGACCAGCCAGCTGAACAGCGCGCCCGCGGTGCCGTTCATGACGTAGAAGCCGATGGCGCCCGCGAGGCCCGCGGCGCCGTTGTTGTCCTTCGCGAAGCCGATCGCGACGCCGATCGCGAAGAGCAGCGGCAGGTTGTCGAACAGCGCGGAACCGGCCGCCGAGATGAAGGGCAGGTTGAGCAGGTCGCCCTGTCCGAGGCGGAGCAGCAGAGCCGCGACCGGAAGGGAGGCGATGGGCAGCATCAACGCTTTGCCCAGTTTCTGGAGCTTTTGCAGGAACGTGGTTTTTTCCATGTGTCTACCTCCTAAAACAGAATCTATTATGTACGGGGCGAATTCCCCGTATACAGACAAAGCCGGAATCTACATCTGGACCAGCAGGCAGATGTGGACCGCCAGAAACGCCTTGTGGTCTTCAGAAAGCTCCGCGCCGATCTCCCGTTTCATCAGGTCGGAGACCGCCTGCGCGGCGCGGTAGTATTCTCCCATGCCCAGCCGGACATACTGTTTGACGGGCATCTCGAGCGGGGCGCCGCGCAGCGCGGAGCTGATCAGGCGGTTGAGGCTGGTCAGGAAGTTTTTGCAGGCGGAGGAGTTGGTGTCGAAGGTCCGCCCGAAGCACCGCCCGACCACGAGTACCGCCTGCTTATAGAACCGGGCGTTTTTCATGGCGGTATTGATGTGCTTGTTGCGGCGGGCGGAGTAGAGGTGAAGGGCGATGAAGCCCTTTTCCGGTTCGCCGATATCGACGTCGACCTCCCTGCGGATGAGCTTGGCGGCAATCTCCGCGACCTCGAACTCCCGCGAGCACATGATGGCGATCTCGCCGATGAAGGGGTTGTCGATCGGCAGCCCCATCTTGAGGCGTTCGATCGCGAACGCGATGTGGTCGTAGAGGGCGTCGTAGAGCTTGTCGTTGGTGATGTCGAGCTTTTCGCGCGCGATCTCCACGATCTCCTGGGTCACCTTCTCGACCTTTTCGATGTCGTAGTTGAGCCGTTTGATCTCGCTGGGGTTGACGCTCTCGTCCAGGATGGAAAAGACCTTGTTGTCCGGATCGTCGCCGTTGATCAGGTCGCCCTTGCGCGCACCGAACCCGACGCCCTTGCCGATCAGCACGATCTGCTTGCCGCCCGGCTCCTCGGCCAGGACGACGTTGTTGTTATAGACCTTCAGCACTTTGTAGTGCATGCCGCGCGCCCTCCTTCAAGCCGTCCCCCGTGAAAGCCGACCGCGCGCGCCGCCCTGCGGCGGCGCGGCACTTACAGGTTTTCGGTGAGGAACTTTTTGATGGCCTCGGCGGCTTCGGCCTCCCGCTCGCCGTCGACGGCGACGGTGATCTCGTCGTTCTGCTTGACGCCCAGCCCCATCAGCGCGAAGAGGCGCTTGCCGTCGGCCGACTTGCCGTTCACCGAGATGGTGGTCGCGGCGGGGAAGGACGAGATGCACTTGACGAGCAGCCCGGCGGGGCGCGCGTGGATGCCGAGGGCGTCGTTTATTTTGTAGGTAAAGGTCTGCATGAAATGATCCTCCTTTTGAGCGGATGCGGATGTACCGGCGAAAATCGGGGAAAAATAAAAGGCACAAACTTTCCAAACAATTCAACCAATCGTCCGAAAGCTTATGCCTGATCGCATCAGTAACATCACTTTGCATCTTCTGTTTGGTTTCAGTTTAACAGCTGAGATATATTTTGTCAATATTATGGACACATTTTGTTAACAATAACAGAAAATGGATAAAAAATTGTGGATTTATCCCTAAAAAATTCTTTTTTTAAACAAGAGCCCTTGTAAAGACGGATAGAGCCACTATAATGAAACTAAGCGACCCGCGGACAGGGCCGCAGCAAAAAGGGGGAACCGACCATGAGAATATACGTTGCGAAGGACTACCACGACATGAGCCGCAAGGCCGCCAACATCGTCTCCGCGCAGGTGATCATGAAGCCCAACTGCGTGCTCGGGCTGGCCACCGGCTCGACGCCCGAGGGCATCTACGCCCAGCTGACCGACTGGTACAACAAGGGCGATATCGACTTCTCTTCCGTCAAGTCGGTCAACCTCGACGAGTACAAGGGCCTTCCGCGGGAGAGCGACCAGAGCTATTACTACTACATGAACGAGCATTTTTTCAAAGGCATCAACATCAGGCCCGAAAACACCCACATCCCCAACGGCATGGAGCCGGACGGCGAAAAGGAGTGCGCGCGCTACAACCGGGTCATCGAGAGCGTGGGCGGCATCGATCTTCAGATCCTGGGCATCGGCGCGAACGGCCACATCGGCTTCAACGAGCCGGGCGAGGCGTTCGAGAAGGAAACCCACTGCGTCGCGCTCACCGAGAGCACCATCGAGGCGAACTCCCGCTTCTTCGAGAACCGGGACGACGTGCCCCGCTACGCCTATTCGATGGGTATCAAGTCGATCATGCAGGCGAAAAAGATTCTGCTCGTCGCCAGCGGGGCGGGCAAGGCGGACGCGATGTACGCGGCGCTCTGCGGGCCGATCACGCCGGCGGTACCCGCGTCGATCCTCCAGCTCCACAACGACGTGACCGTTGTGGCGGACGGCGCGGCGCTCGCCAAAATCCAACTGTAAAAGCCCCGCGGCGCGGGGACGGAGGTTCCAGATGATTATCAAAAACGCACAGGTCTATACCGAAGGGTTCGCCTTTGAAAAGCGGGACGTCGCGGTGGAAGGGGAGCTGTTCGCCGAAACGGCGGGCGGCGGTACGGTCGACGCGTCGGGGCTGCTCATGCTTCCCGGGCTGATCGATATCCACTCCCACGGCTGCGACGGCTACGATTTCTGCGACGGCACCGACGAGGCGCTCGACGCGATCACCGCCTATGAGGGCAAAAACGGCGTGACCGCCATCTCGCCCGCGTCGATGACGCTGGCGGAGGAGACGCTCGCCGCGATCTACCAAAACGCCGCGCGCTACTCCTACCGGGGCGGCGCGATGTTCCTCGGCGTCAACATGGAGGGGCCCTTCTTCAACCCCGCCAAGAAGGGCGCACAGAACGGCGCCTTCCTGCGCGAGCCGGACATCGGCATGTTCCGGCGGCTGTGGGAGGCGTCGGGCGGCAGGATCAAGACCGCCTGCGTCGCGCCCGAGCTGCCCGGCGCGATGGAGTTCATCGACGAGGCGAAGCGGTACTGCGCCGTCGCGGTGGCCCACACCACCTCGGACTACGATACGGCGATGGAGGCGTTCCGGCGGGGCGCGTCCCGCGCCATCCACCTCTACAACGCGATGCCGCCCTTCTCCCACCGCGCGCCCGGCGTGGTCGGCGCGGTGGCGGACAGCGGCGCGATGGCGGAGCTCATCTGCGACGGGGTGCACATCCACCCGGCGGTTGTGCGCGCGACCGTCAAGCTGCTCGGGGACGACAAGGTCGTGCTCATCAGCGACAGCATGATGGCCACCGGCCTTTCGGACGGAGCCTATTCGCTCGGCGGCCAGCATGTCGACGTCAAGGGCAACCTCGCGACCCTTTCGGACGGCACGATCGCGGGCTCCGCGACCAACCTCTTCGACTGCATGCGCTGCGCGGTCAAATTCGGCGTGCCGCTCGAGAGCGCCGTCCGGATGGCCACGATCAATCCCGCCAAAGCGATCGGCGAGGACGGCCGCATGGGCTCGATCGCGTCCGGAAAGCTCGCCAACTTCGTGCTGGCCGACCGGGAGCTGAATATCCGTGCGGTCTATGTGAAGGGAAAACAGCTCTGACCCGGCGGGGAAATCTTCGGGAGGTGCAGGAATGATAGTATTAAACGGCAAGAGCGTGTTCGGCGGGATCGCGTTCGGCAGGCTGGCGTTCTATGAGCGCCGCCAGCAGAACATCCACCGACGCAGCGTCGACGACCCGCAGGCGGAGATCGCCCGGTTTGAGGACGCGAAGACAAAGGCCGTCGAACAGCTCGAGGCGCTCTACCAGAAGGCGCTCGTCGAGGTGGGGGAGACCAATGCGATGATCTTCCAGATCCACCAGATGATGCTCGAGGACCTCGACTACTGCGATTCGGTCACCAACATCATCACCTCCCAGGGGGTGAACGCGGAATACGCCGTCGGCGTGACGGCGGATAACTTCGCGCAGATGTTTTCCGCGATGGACGACCCCTATATGCAGGGGCGCGCGGCGGACGTCAAGGACGTGTCCGAGCGGCTGGTGAACGTGCTCTGCGGCGTGCAGAGCGCGGGGGTCGACTCGGCCGGGCCGGTGGTCATCGCGGCGGACGACCTCGCGCCGAGCGAGACGGTCCAGCTCGACAAAAACAAGATTCTCGCGTTCGTGACCAAGCGCGGCTCGGCCAACTCCCACACCGCGATCCTGGCGCGCACGATGAACATCCCCGCCGTGATCGGCGTGGGGGATGCGCTGGAGGAGGCCTATAACGGCCGCGAGGTCATCGTGGACGGCTTCTGCGGGCAGATTTACGTCGACCCCGACGCGGAGACGACGGCGGCCCTGCGCGAAAAGTGGGAGAAGGAGAACGACAAGCGCCGCCTGCTCCAGGAACTGCGGGGCAAGGAAAACGTCACGGTCGACGGTCAGAAGGTGCTCATCTACGCCAACATCGGCAGCCCCTCCGACATGGGCGCGGTGCTCGCCAACGACGCGGGGGGCATCGGGCTCTTCCGCAGCGAGTTCCTCTACCTCGAGAGCAGCGGCTACCCGAGCGAGGAGGAGCAGTTCGCCGCCTACCGCACCGTCGCGGAGACGGCCGCCGGCAAGCGGGTGGTCATCCGCACCCTCGATATCGGCGCCGACAAGCAGGTGGATTACTTCCAGCTGCCCAAGGAGGACAATCCCGCGATGGGCTACCGCGCCATCCGTATCTGCCTGACGCGGGAGGACGTCTTCAAGACCCAGCTGCGCGCCCTCTACCGCGCGTCGGCGTTCGGCAACATCGCGATCATGTTCCCGATGATCACCTCCGTGTGGGAGGTCCGCGAGATCAAGCGGATCGCCGCCGAGGTGCGGGAGGAGCTGAAGGCGGCGGGCATCCCCTATTCCGAGGAGGTCGAGCTGGGCATCATGATCGAGACGCCCGCGGCGGCGATGATCAGCGACCGGCTCGCGCCGGAGGTGGATTTCTTCAGCATCGGCACCAACGACCTGACCCAGTACACCCTGGCGATCGACCGCCAGAACCAGAAGCTGGAGCGGTTCTATGACGCGCATCACCCGGCGATCCTGCGGCTCATCAAGCTGGTGGCGGACAATGCCCACAAGGCGGGCATCTGGATGGGCATCTGCGGCGAGCTTGCCGCGGACCCCGAGCTGACCGAGACCTTCCTCGCCATCGGGGTCGACGAGCTGTCCGTTTCGCCGCCCTACGTGCTCGAGCTGCGCCGCCGCGTCCGGGAGACGAACGTGGCGGAGGTCCGTGAAAAACTGCTCGCGGCGTTTATGGAGTAAAGGCAAATCACTTGGCAGTAAAACGAAGCGGCCCGCACAGCCTCAATGGCTGTGCGGGCCGCTTTTGCAGCTGCTACAAGAATCGCGTTAAGTAAAGTTGCTTTACAGGAAACGCCGGTCAGTCGTGCTGGTCCCAGAGCGCGGCGAGCTGCTTCTGCCCGGCGGTGGTCATCCGCTTGGAGATGTTCCCGCGGATGAAATCCTGGTTGTCGATGTAGAGGCCAAACTCTGTACGGTCGTCCTCATCCGCGAGGGTGGACAGGTCATGGCAGCCGTTAAAGAAGAGCAGGTTCACGCGGTAGATTTCATTGAGCACGCCGAAATAGAACTTGTTCTGGCGGCTGTTGGCCTTGGTGGCTTCCAGAACCTGCCGCAGGGCGTTCTGCATCGTCTCGTGCCGTTCCCGCACATAGGCGTCGCAGCCACGCCGCAGGACCTCCTGCATCTCAGGGGACTGCTGCTCGAAGGGGAGCATCCGGACGGCGCCGTCCGCGAGCGTTTCCGTGGCGGGCTTGCAGCTCAGCCCGGAGAGGGTGTGGTTGGCGGCCTCGGCAAAGGCGATGCCGAACGGATCGCACATCCGCCGGATCTTCTGGTGGGCCTGATTGATGACAATGAAGGCGATGACGATCAAAACCATCATCATCCCATAGGCCAGCAGGTATGTTGAATCCATAAACAGTTCCTCGCTTCTGGCCGCAAAGCGGCCTGATAATCTGTATTTTTTCTAGTATACCGCAGAGGAAAGGGCTCGTCTATATGAAATGTGCACAAAAATGGAAAAAGTCGGGCGCGCGATCCTCGCGCCCCCCCCACAAAAAATAAAACAAAATAAAAAATATGACACCCACAAAAACGAAGAGGACCAGACAGGACGCGGCCCAC